>JACFNM010000687.1 GCA_019454915.1 Chitinophagaceae bacterium | reverse complement strand
ATAATCTTGAAGAATTATTCCGTCAAGTTCATCAACCCTACTTTTAAAATAATCTAAAAGTCTTTTTGACATAGCAGAATCAACCGGGTTTTTCTTTTCTTTGTCAATTCTCACAACGTGTTGATTGTGAGCTATCACTCTTGCCTTGGATGTTGTTGGGCGGCCGTCGTCAATTACCAATCCGGCAGAAGCTATTTTTTCTTCTTCAATTAATGAGGAGAATATTGAACCTTCGTTGTCGTAACCAATAACCCCGATAGGAATCGGTATTCCCCCAAGTTTTTTAATATTCAAAGCTACGTTAGCTGCCCCGCCGAAACGATAAAATTCATTTTCAACTTCTACTATTGGAACGGGTGCTTCCGGCGAAACTCTTTTTACGTCCCCCCAGTAATAACAATCAAGCATCATGTCACCGATTACAGCTATTTTTAACCCATCAAAACTTTTTTTTAGTTTAAGTAATCTTTCTTTACTAATCTTTATCATATAATTCCTTGTTATTTTTTTACGCTGCTCTTTTTGCCTGTCCACTTTGCCAGGGGATTCATAATTACAACGCGCCATAATCCGTTATCTGTACCAATCCAGATTGAATCGCCGTCAAAATGGATTGCAAGTATAGAATTTGAAGCAAGCCTTATATCGTCGGGATTTATCTTAATTACCCTGTTGCGGTTTCTTTCAATTAAAGCAAGCCCGCGACCATATTCTTTCTTTTCTTTTTTATTGAAAGTATAAATTCCCGCCCAGATATAATTTCCGCTTTTTTCTAATGCATAAATCCCATTGCCTTCCAATCCGTTCATCTGGTCAATTTTTTCCCAGGTTGCCCGGCGGTTGAATTTATAAATACCACCTAAATTAAAGTCCGGGTTTTCCTTCGAAACAAATTCATCCGTTCCGAACCAAATATGGTTTGCATCAAAGATGATATCCGTAACAGAAACAAATTCTCCCGCTCCTTTAAAACCGGCATTTTTGTTACTAAAGAATTGAAGCGATGATTTATCGTTCAAACTCTTAGATTTTTCGTATTTATATGCGCCCGCTTCCGTACCAAACCAAACATACTTGCTTCCTTCAAGTTTGATAACTTTAAAGGTATTTGTTTTCGGATCGTTGTTTAAAGTTAAATCAAAATCATCAAATCTCTGTCGTGCAACATCCAGCCGGGTAACGTTTCTAAATCTTCCAATCCATAAAACATTCTGCTCTGCATCGTATCCGAGCGATAGTATCCAGT
>JACFNM010000128.1 GCA_019454915.1 Chitinophagaceae bacterium | reverse complement strand
GCTGTCCGGTTCCGTGTCAACGGTCAATCGTATTACCAGAAGCTGGGATATCAGTAAAACAAACGCCAACGGCGCTTCGGGAATTGACTTGCTTTTTGAATGGCCATCGGCTCAAAACAGCGGAATTACTACACCGGCATTGTATCATCATAACGGAACGGTATGGCAGCAGCAGGCGGCATCAAACACCTCATCACCTACCCAGACTTCACTCAGGTTTACCGGGTATACCGGCACATTCTCACCCTTTGGCATAGCCGAAATTAACTCTACCTTACCCGTTACCTGGATAAGTTTTAACGTGGCAACTGAAAATAATACCAGTGTATTGCATTGGCAAACAGCAGAAGAGCAAAACGCAAAAGTCTATATAATACAGCACAGTACGGATGGGGTTAACTGGAACAATATAGGCAACGTACAGGCATTTGGATTTTCAAAGACCGTAGTATCCTATCGCTTTGTACACAGTAGTCCGGCCAGTGGTATAAACTTTTATCGGATACAACAGGTGGATGCAGACGGGCGCTTTAGCTTCAGTAAAATCAGTACTGTAAAATATGAACCGGCCGGTTTTTCAACCACCATCATGGGCAATCCGGTAATGGGTGGAACCATGCACATTCAGTTGCAACAGCCGGCTGAACTTTCGCTGTGGAGTGTGGATGGCAAAAAACTATGGAGCAAAAAATTACCGCAGGGATATAGCGATGTTCATGTTGGTCACCTGGCCAAGGGCACCTATCTTTTACATGCAGGAACTGAAGTAAAGAAGATTGTTATTACAAATTAGCAGGGGCATTGTATGCCGCGCTGTGCTTCTGTGGATACCCCTTTATCACCACCAGGCAGAAAAAGGCGAAGCGCACGATGAGAAATTGATCAATGTGTTACTTAGTGTCCCGGTGCCTTAGTGGCAATCCGAATTTGCTACGGTTTTGGTATTGATCCTGCAAAGTATTCTGCGATCAGCCTGGCTTTGTTTCTGCCCACTTCGGCGCTTAATTCTCTTTCAGTCAGCAGCTTGATTTTATTTACCGATTTGAATCTTTTCAATAATTGTTCCGCAGTTTGTTTTCCTATCCCTTTGATTTGCTCCAGTTCGTTGCTAAAGGTCTCCCTGCTTCTTTTATCACGGTGAAACGTGATACCAAAACGGTGCACTTCATCACGAATGCTGCGTATCAATTTGTGGCTTTCGCTCTGATAAGGTAATTTCAGGCTCTCTTTATCTCCTGTAAAAAAGATTTCTTCCACATTCTTGGCCAAACCAATCAGGGTCATACTTCCCGTTAGCCCTAATTTTTCTATACTTTCCATGGCAGCGCTTAGTTGCCCTTTTCCCCCGTCAATGATAACCAATTGCGGGAGCGGCTGCTCTTCATCCAGCAGCCTTTTATACCGTCGGTACACTACCTCCCTCATAGAGGCAAAATCATTGATACCCTGAACCGTTTTGATATTGAAATGGCGGTAATCTTTATTGCTGGCCTCACCTTCTTTGAATACCACACAGGCCGCCACAGGGTAACTTCCCTGGAAGTTAGAGTTATCAAAACATTCTATGTGAACGGGCAATTGGCCTAATTGTAAGTCATCCTGAAGTTGATAAAGCACATTTCTTTTTTCTTCCAGGGTCTTTTTATGTAAGTGAAGCGTCTTCTTTCTTCGCATTTCTTCCCGGAAGTACTGAACGTTCTTCGTGGAAAGATCCAATAGTTTTTTCTTATCCCCCGCTTTGGGAATAGTGATTTGAATGTCCCTTTCGGGATATTCAATAACCAACGGTACCACCAGTTCCCGGGCAAAACTATGCAGTTTTTCTCTCAGGTGGGCAATGGCAAAAACCAGGGTATCTTCATCGGTCTCTTCAATCCTTCTTTCAAGCGTAACGGTTTTTGTTTGAATGATCGTTCCATTTCTCACCTGCAGGTAATTTACAAAAGCCTGGTAGCCTTCCGTTACGATGGAGAATACGTCCACATCTCCCACGCGCGTACTTACCACCGAGTTCTTTGCATTATAATCCTGCAAAGAAGCGATTTTATTTTTGGCTATTTCTGCTTTTTCAAATTCCAATTTCGATGCATATTCCTGCATTTCTTCTTTCAGCCGGTTGATCACCGGTGTCAGGTTACCCTTTAGAATGTTTCGTACCTGTTGTAATCCTTTTTGATAATCTTCTTCCGTTTGTAATCCGGCGCACGGGCCCTTACAATTTCCCAGGTGATACTCCAGACAGACTTTGTATTTGCCTGATTTTACCAGCCGGGTAGTCAGGCTTAATCCACAGGTACGGAGCGGAATGTAGGTGCGTATAAACTCAAGCAGTTCCCTCACCTTCCCCACGCTGGTAAACGGGCCTATGTATTCTGAACCATCCTTAATTACCCGGCGGGTAAGGAATACCCTTGGGAAAGGTTCATTTTTTATGACTACGAAAGGATAGCTCTTATCATCTTTAAGGTTGATATTATATCTGGGCTGGAATTGCTTGATCAGGGAATTCTCCAATAAAAACGCATCCTGTTCGGTATCTACAATGGTAAACTCAATCTGCCGGATATGCTGAACCAGTTTCCTCGTCTTGTAATTATCCTGCGTTTTAACAAAATAAGAAGACACCCGCTTTCTCAGGTCTTTTGCTTTCCCCACATAAATCAGTTTGTTGGTTTCATCGAAGTATTTATATACTCCGGGTTGATGGGGGATAGTAGTGGCGATCAATTGAAATTCCTCACTGGTCATAACAAATGCAAAGGTCTAAAATATATATGAAAAGGGACGTTAAGTGCGGTAAAAGTAATTGCCGGCGGATTACACGCTGGTCATCGCATTCCTGCCAGGGACCATGGTCGCCTTATATAGCAATTTTAATTTTCACCATTCATTGCATTCCCTATACACTAATGATTTTACTTTTTAACGTAAAAAACATTTGGTGGTTTAATTCAAATGGATATCTTCGCACCGTTATTCAAAGACATTCTAAAAAAATGTTCTTTTTTATAAAGAAGTAGCGAGAGACTGGCTCAATGACCTACTGGCAACCATCAGCAATCTGAAAAGGTGCTAAATCCTGTCTCCAAAAAAGGAGAAAATATAAACAAAAGACATTATGGCAACAAAGCACATCAGTTTTCACTTCAGCAAATCCAACGCAGGCACTTACTTTTCTAACACGCAATCCTGTTGTTGTTGCTGTTGTATGCGCCGCATGGAGATGTGTATGGATTGCTAATGCACTAAGATTCCTCCCGCAATTTCAGTCTGACTGATTAATCCTTCACCGGGGGAGAATTTGTTTTCGCATTTTATTCAAGCTCATCCCACTGTTAATTCGTGAGTTGACAGTAGTGGTCCATATTAACTTTTACCTGAGCGCTATCAGGAATTTTTATCCATTTTTTTTCATTATTAAAATTTGTAAACATGTCAGTAATTGTAAAAGAAGCATTGGAAGGCCTTATCCGGGAAGTGAAGAATGATCCCGCAAAGGCTCAGGCTGTTTTTGAAACCACATCAGTATTGGGGGAACACGTGAGCGTTACCAGCAGTTCTCGTCAGTTTGATTACCAATTTGATGAGCCGGAAATCTTTGGAGGGCAGGACGCCGCTCCCAATCCGGTGGAATATGTGTTGGGCGCTTTAGGCGCCTGCCAGGCAATTATGTACCGCGCGCTTTCATCCCTGAAAGGAATCCATCTGGACAAAGTGACGGTAAAAACCAAAGGCTATCTCGACGCTCAGGGTTTCACCGGGTTGAACCAGGAGGTGCGACCCGGCTACCAGAAAATTGAGTACGAAACCATCATTGAGTCGGGTGAGCGCAAAGAGAAACTGGAGCGATTAGCCGAGCAGGTGGACTTGCTTTGCCCCGTATTGGATATCCTTTCCAATCCTGTTGAAGTGAAGGGAAAAGTAACCATTCATCATAAGCCCGAATTGGTACATTAAAAATTTAATAATCAGCCGGGGGATTTTTATTGTCAAAGAATATCCCCCGGTTTTTTATCCGGAGTTTATACTATTTGCGTGTCATCGCACACGGAGCATGTAATTATAGTAATGCTTCCGGAATTGGATTCCGTCTAAATAGCAACGATTTCTTACTTATTATCCTCTAAAATTTTATCATAACTGGCTACCACTCCCTTTATCAGCGAAGAGCTAAAACCCCGGTGTTCCATTTCATTTAAACCGGCAATCGTACATCCTTTCGGCGTAGTTACTTTATCAATCTCCTGTTCGGGATGCGTGTTTTTTTGCAGTAATAACTGAGCGGCGCCCTTTACGGTTTGGGCAGCAATCAGTCGCGCCGTGGTTGCGTCAAATCCAATCTCAATCCCTCCCTGGATATTAGCCCGGATATAGCGCATGGCGTAAGCCGTACCACAGGCAGCGAGTACCGTGGCCGCGTCCATTAATTTTTCTTCAATGATGACAACCCTGCCTAATTGCTCAAATACTTCTTTCACATAGCTCAGTTGCTCTTCCGAAACATCCCTTGCGCTGATACAGGTCATGCTTTCCTGAATAGCAATGGCGGTGTTCGGCATAGCCCGGACAATAGACAAATCATTATTCAACATCTCCCGTATATCACCGGTACTAACACCGGTAATAACCGAAACAAGTATATGCCGCTTTTTATCGAAATCAGATTTCAGTCCGTTCAAAACATCCTTTACCTGAAAAGGTTTGATGGCCAGAATAACCAGGTCGGCAAAACGAAGCGCGTCGGCATTGTCTTTGCTAATCAACACACCTCGTTCTTCGAGGGACCGAAGAGTAGCGATATTTCTTTTGGTAATCAGAATTTGTCCGGGCGAAATAAAACCGCTCTGAATCAACCCTTCTGCAATCGCCGAGCCTAAATTCCCTCCGCCGATAATGGCTATTTTTTTATTCATTATTAATTTTTGAACCTTTTATAAATAGTACGCAAATTTAAGCCGGACAGTTAAAATCCCGATCATTTTTCAACAGGACAGAATCTACACTATCCGTTCTCCTCCTGTCTCCCCGGTTGCTAAAATTACGACTCCCGATTAAATCGTTCATAATAGGCTCTATCCAATTCTTCGCGGTGATCGGGGTGAGCAATATTTATAAGCGCCCTGGCTCTCTGCTTAAGATTCTTACCAAACAAATCCACGATACCGTATTCCGTAACAACCCAATGCACATGTCCGCGGGTGGTAACCACACCGGCTCCCTGTTTTAAATACGGAACAATACGTGATATGCCTTTTGCCGTAACAGATGGCATGGCAATTATCGGCTTGCCATTTTCTGACAGGGAAGCACCCCGCATAAAATCCATCTGGCCGCCTATACCGGAATATTGATAAGTGCCAATGGAATCTGCACATACCTGCCCGGTAAGATCAATTTCTATCGCACTATTGATAGCCGTTGCCAGTGGGTTCCGGCGGATATTGCCGGCATCGTTCACATAACCGATATCCATGACTCTTACTGATGGGTTGTCATGCACAAAGTCGTATAACTTTCGCGTACCAACAATAAATCCGGTAACCGAACGTCCCGTGTTGATTATTTTCCTGCTGTTGTTAATGACCCCCTTTTCTAATAAAGGAATGACACCATCGGACATCATTTCGGTATGCAGCCCCAGGTTTTTATGACCGTTCAGGTTTTTTAATACCTGGTCGGGAATCACCCCAATCCCCATCTGAAGACAAGCGCCGTCATCAATCAATGAAGCCACAAACCGCCCAATTTTTTCGGTGGTTTCAGTTACCCGCTGAGAATAATTTACTTCGGGAAGATCGGTTTCCTGCCACACTATTTTGTGTAGCCGGCTGACATGTAAAAATCCATCGCCATGGGTACGCGGCATCTTAGGGTTCACCTGCGCGATTACTATTTTAGCGGTATCCACTGCCGACCGGGCAATATCAACAGAAGTACCCAAACTGCAATATCCGTGGTCGTCCGGAGGCGACACCTGCACCAGCGCCACATCAATCGGCAATATGGATTTCTTAAACAATTGCGGTATCTCACTCAAAAAGATGGGTACATAATCACCTCCATTGCTATTGGCCACAGCACGGGTATTGGCAGATACAAACAGCGAGTTGAAAAAAAAACTCTTTCTGTATTCCGGCTTATTGAAATCAATCTTCCCTAAGTTTGTAATACTCACCAGTTCCACATTTTCCAATTCAGCATGTCGGGCCTGCAGCGCTTCAATCAAGGCAACCGGAGTGGCAGCACTTCCGTGTAAAAAAACACGATTGCCTGACTGAATACATTTTATGGCGTCCGAAGGCGATGTATATTGATTTTGATCCATTTTTTCTTATTTAGTCCGTTATCATTCTAAACCGGCAAAAGTATTGAAATAAATATGTTAATCCGTCCGATTCAGGACAATCTTAGCCCTTCCGGTTCGTTCATAAAACGCCTTGGAAAAGGATAAGAAGATACTTATCCGGCGACTGCGTGAAAATAACGGGATCATGGGGTACTCATGTGCTAAACAAGTTTCAGAAGTCGTGATATTGAATAAAGCATTTATGAGTCTTACCTTTGTTTTATCATGAATCTCACATTAACTAACCCGGCCGCAGAAGATTATGCCGCTTCATTTTCCAGCGCAGAAGATGAACTCCTGAAAGAGGTGGCCGATTTTACCCGAAAAACACACCCGAAAAGCCACATGCTCAGTGGTCCTGTACAGGGGCAGTTGCTAACCATGCTGAGTAAGATAATCCGTCCATCCAGGATTCTAGAGATTGGAACTTTTACAGGCTATAGCGCGCTTTGTCTGGCAGAAGGATTAACGGAAGACGGTCTCTTATACACCATTGAGCTGAGGGAAGAAGACGGGGCAAAGGCTCAGTCTTTTTTTAACAAAAGCAAGGTAAAAGATCTTATTAATTTGCACATCGGGAATGCCCTGGAGATCATACCGGCGCTGGATGAAAGATGGGATATCGTGTTTCTGGATGCCGATAAGGTAAATTATATCCGATACTATGAAATGGTGATGGCACAGCTCCGGACAGGGGGTATTATCATAGCCGATAATGTACTGTTTCACGGGCGGGTACTGGAAGATCCGGTAACGAATAAGAATGCGATGGCGATACAAGCTTTCAATGAACATATTAAGCAGGACAGCCGGGTGGATCAGGTTTTATTGACGGTCAGAGACGGATTAATGCTGATTATGAAAAAATAGAATGTTATCCATGAACAAGAAAGTGTTTTTCATATGGACGTTTATCGTTTGCACGATTACGATTGTACACGGGCAGAATCCTGCCATCGTTCAATACATCAATACCTACAAATATCTTGCAATCCGGGAAATGGAACGTACCGGCGTTCCCGCTTCCATTAAATTAGCGCAGGGAATACTGGAAACACAGGCAGGCGCAAGCAACCTGGTAAAGCGCTCAAATAATCATTTTGGTATCAAATGCAAAACGGCATGGTCAGGCAGCCGGGTCTATCACGATGATGATGAAAGGGGAGAATGTTTCCGTGCCTATGGCTCCGCTGAAGACTCCTACAGGGATCATTCTGATTTTCTAAAAAACAGCCAGCGGTATGCATTTCTCTTCGATATTGACCCGTTAGATTATAAAGAGTGGGCTAAAGGATTGAAAAAGGCCGGTTATGCAACCAACCCCAAATATACCCAACAATTGATCCGGTATGTTGAAGACTATGACCTCCAATTGTACTCTCTTGTAGCTTTAGGCCGAAAAACCTTAGACGAGGAACCGGCCTTGTATGCGGATGCAGAGACGCCCTCAACCAATCCGGTGTTGAATCCCGGACCAGCCAAACCGGGGTTGAAAAATGATGAGCCCGAAATAACTGTCCAACCATTACGATTAAGATACCCGGCGAATGAGCCCTTTAAAATTAACGATACGAAAGTAATTGTTGCACTGGAAGGCACCTCTTTACTGGTCATCGCAGATCAATACGCCATCAGGTACAAACACCTGCTGGACTTCAACGAAATCTACGAGACAGATGATATCATTCGTAAAGACCAACTGCTCTTTCTTCAAAGGAAAAGACGACAGGGCGCCCAGCCGGTTCACGTCGTTCGAAAAGGAGAATCTCTTTATGATGTAGCTCAGGAAGAAGGCATCCGTTTGGATCATTTACTGGCCTATAACCAGTTGCAGCGTAATGCCTTGCTTACTCCGGGTCAGCGGCTTGCATTACAGAAGGATGTCGCTGCGGGTATTATTGCGGACAATCGCAATCACAAGGAAGTTGTTCTTACCGACACGGTTAACCCGGAACCGTCCGTTAATACAGACAAATCTCATTCCCGGCAACTCGTTCAACACATCGTGCAACAAAAAGAAACCCTCTTTGGAATTTCCCGAAAATATGACGTAACCGTTGAACAAATCCGGGTTTGGAATCAATTAAAAGGAGACATGATTCATAGTGGACAGGAGCTTCTTATTTATAAAAATTAGACCATGCCTGCCATTCAAATCCACGACAAACTGTTTAAGCCTTATCTATCGGAAGAACTGATTAAATCCAAAATCGGGGAAATTGCCCATCGCATAGAAAAAGATTATCAGGGCAAAACACCATTATTCATTGCCGTCTTAAATGGATCCTTTATGTTTGCCTCCGATCTTTTCAAGATGCTACACCATCCGGCAGAAATCTGCTTTATCAAACTGGCATCTTATAAAGGCACCGTATCTTCCGGACATGTGATTACTTCTATCGGACTGGATGTACCCCTGATTGAACGGGATGTGATTGTGCTGGAAGACATCGTGGATACCGGCAAAACCATGCACCAGTTTTTGCCTCAACTCAGGCACCAGCAGCCGGCCTCCCTGAAAATATGCACCCTGCTTCATAAAGAAGAGTCAACCCAATTTCCGGTTAAAATTGATTACCGTGGGTTTGTTATACCTAATAAATTTGTGGTGGGATACGGACTTGACTATAACGGATTGGGGAGAAACCTCAACGAATTATATGAACTATATGAATAAAGTATAATTGCCGGATTGAAAATATCATGAATCCAATATCGTTAATTATGCTAAAACGACTGTTCTATCATGCAGTACCGTACAAAACAGATGGCTTTGCTTCTGGGATGGCTCTGTTTTTTTACAACCGTTTCCGCTCAGTTTTACCTGAGGGGAGAAATTAAGGATGGTAAAAACAGACCTCTTCAAAATGTGAAGATTGTTTTGCATTCCACCGGTTATCTCTACTCAAGCGGTATCGGCGGTGCCTTCGGCATTCCCAGCGCCGTTGCCAAGGATAGTATTACGCTTACATTAGACGGATACCAATCCGTTTCCGTAAAAGTCAATACATCCCAATATCAGCATATCACCATGAAGATGCTGCCTTATACGGCAAGCCTTCAGAAACATTACCTGGTATCCCGTACCACCCTTCCCAAACAAATCGGCGAGCGACGGCTGTCCGTTGCCAACGAGACCTACAGCGCACTGGTTGAAAACAATTTCATTAATACGGAGGATGACCCGGTAACGGGCATCACGCCCAATGTCAACAGGGCCTCCTACAGCAATATCCGAAGGTTCATCAATATGAACGGAATGGTGCCGGAAGATGCGGTACGGATTGAAGAAATGTTGAACTATTTTAATTTCAACTACCGGGAGCCCGAAGGTGATAATATTTTCTCCGTGCGTTCACAATTAAGTTCCTGCCCCTGGAATAATGCCAATCAACTTCTGTTTGTAGAAATGTCCTCAAAAAAAATCAATTTAGATGACATTCCTCCAAGCAATCTGGTATTCCTGATAGACGTGTCTGGTTCGATGGATATGCCTAACCGGTTACCCCTGCTGAAATCCGCCTTCAGGAAGCTGGTAGAGAACCTGCGGCCCATAGACACCGTATCCATTGTGGTATATGGCGGCGTTACCGGAATCATGCTGCCACCAACAGGAGGGGAGAAAAAAGATACAATCCTCCAGGCTATAGAAGACCTGGCAGCAGGCGGATTTACTCCCGGCGAGGCGGGCATCCGTCAGGCATATCGCCTGGCACATAATACCTTTATAGAAAACGGAAATAACCGGGTAATTCTGGCCACCGACGGAGACTTCAACGTTGGTATCTCTAATGAAACTGAACTGGAAAGCCTGATACTAAATATGAAGCAGGGAGGCATCTACCTTACCTGCTTAGGAGTAGGGATGGGTAATTATAAAGATTCCAAAATTGAAGCGCTGGCAAAAAAGGGAAACGGCAATTTCGCATACCTCGACGATGAAAGAGAAGGCGAGAAAGTGCTGGTACAGGAACTTACCCAGACCTTGTACTCCGTTGCGGATAATGTATCACTCAATTTCCACTTTAACCCCGAAGCC
>JACFNM010000686.1 GCA_019454915.1 Chitinophagaceae bacterium | reverse complement strand
AGATTTTACAGAATAATTTTTCCTGCAATTCCTTTTAGAATCTCCTTTTTATCCCCAAAAATTCAATAAACAGGCGGTAACAAACCCAAAATCTGGCAGATATTCCTCAAAAAGAGACAATATGACGTTTTTCAGCCTGATACTTTCCTGTTTTTATCATAAATCATGGCACAGTTTTGGTTTTCACTATGACAAACCACTTCCTGTAGTTATTTTTGTCTTTTACCCTTCCAATCCCTCTGACAAACTTCACAAATCTTTAGGATTTTACAACCCCCTGTGAACCAACCATTTATCTTTTAACCTCCTTTTTTGGAATTGTTATTGTAAATCAGGAGGAAACCAAAAATTGAGTTTCATGAATATGTTATTAAAAGGATTTGGTTGCTTGCTTTTTGCTTTTTGCTTTTCTTTCTCATTAAAAGCCAACGATTTACCGGCTTTTTCTGAGCATCAGGACACGGACACCACCATTTCGCTAACGGACGAGACGGTGGAACCGGAAACCGACAATATGAATATAACCGAGTCGGAGGAGCCTGGCAGTACCATTACGGAGGAAAACACGCCTCTGCAGGTAGAAATGGCTCCCAAAGCACTGGTTATCAGTCAGAAAGGCTATAACACCCTGGACCCGAGAGCACTGACCTTCGTGCGGGATTATGAAATGAAGCACGAAGAACGCCTCGGGAAAATCGTAACCAAGTACGCCCAGCAGATTGAAATGATTGAGCGGATTTTGTCCGGATATGAGATTCCGGTGGAGTTAAAGTACCTCGCGCTGATAGAATCCGGCTTTCATACCAGTGCCGTTTCGCGCAAGGGGGCAGTAGGTCCCTGGCAATTTATGGCTCCAACCGGCCGATTGATGGGTCTGACCATCAACCAGCAGCGGGATGAGCGGCGCGACCTTAAAAAGAGTACCCATGCTGCCGCAAAATACCTGAAAGCGCTTTATAACCAGTTCAATGACTGGCTGCTCGTAATAGCCGCCTACAATGGGGGTTCCTCCCGGGTATTGACGGCCATTAACAAAAGCCAAAGCCGCGATTTCTGGAAACTGCAGTATTACCTGCCGCTCGAATCCAGAATGCACGTGAAGAAATATATTGCCGCCCGGTTTATCCTGGAGAAGCAACCGGAAGAAATGGTCATTCCCCTCATTAATATGGATAAACTGTTTGCGGAGAACCTGAGTGGACTGAGTGTTTTACATATTCACGGAAAATACGACGCTACCGTGATCAT
>JACFNM010000685.1 GCA_019454915.1 Chitinophagaceae bacterium | reverse complement strand
AACACTCTCTTCGCAAGAAAAGTCATTGGTACCGATTAAGGTAATAAAGCAATAAGTAGAGGAAGTTTGGTCTTTCAAATAATCTTCCATTCCTTCAATCATTCCATAAAATGCAAGTTCAGAGGTATTGGGAATAAACGCAAATACCGTATTCTTCAGGTCATTATCAATAGCACCCAGAACTCCTGTACAGAGTTGCTTTCCTAATTCTTTTCTTTCACGGTAGATATCGGCATCGTTACCTCTCGAAAAATAGATACGTTCAAACGAACAACTTAAGCGTTGCTGGGGCTCCTGAATCAGTGGCATACTGACTTTACCGCTGGCTTTAAGTATCAGTGCATGACCAGGTTTGATTTCCCTTACTTCCTTATAATCCACATTAAAGGCAGTCTGAATAGCTGGCCGTTCACTGGTAACAACAACCACTTCATCATCACAGTAGTAAAATGCCGGCCGGATACCGTTCGGGTCACGTAAAACAAAAGCATCCCCGTTTCCGATTAATCCTGCAATCACATAACCCCCATCCCAGTTTTTAGATGACCTTCTCAGGATACCTGCAACATCCAACTGCTCAGAAATAAGAGGTGTAATTTCAGCTTTTGAGTTACCCAGCTCTTTAAACTTGTAGTACAAAGCATCATTCTCCTCATCCAGGAAATGCCCGATGTTTTCCATCACGGTTACTGTATCCGATTTTTCACGGGGTATCTGACCCAACTCCAGCAACTGCTGAAAAAGTTCATCAACATTTGTCATATTAAAATTACCGGCAACCACCAGGTTGCGGGTCATCCAGTTATTCTGCCTGAGAAACGGATGGCAGGTTTCAACCGTCTTACCTCCAAAAGTCCCGTATCGCAAATGGCCAAGGTATAATTCGCTCAAAAACGGGATCTGATGATCCCGGTCATCTGAGCACTTGCTTTCACTGGCTAATTCAAGCTGAACCTGGGTATAAACTGAGCTGATAATATCATCAATCGCATTGGGAGCAATTGACCTCCAGCGATGAATGTATTCCTTTCCGGGAAAAGGATTTAGTTTGATGGAGGCTATTCCGGCACCATCCTGACCCCGGTTATGTTGCTTCTCCATAAGCAGGAAGAGCCTGTTCAGGCCAAATAATTCAGTTCCGTATTTCTGTTTATAATAAGACAGGGGCCTGAGTAGCCTGACTAATGTAATTCCACACATTCGTGTTTAATGCTGTCGCTCATATAAGTATGCAAAAGTATGAAATGCA
>JACFNM010000127.1 GCA_019454915.1 Chitinophagaceae bacterium | reverse complement strand
CGTTTGAATCTGGTGCAGATCTTCACTTTGTCGAAGCCCTTAAGTGCGACGGACACTACCATTCATATCGATCAGGATCCGAGCTATATAGAAATGACCGACCGGCGCAGGGTGTTGAGGATTGGCCGGGAATTGGTCTCTTACGAAGGATTTTCGAATCAAAGACCCTATACACTGACGGGATGTAAAAGAGGGATATGGAATACGCAGGCATCTGCACATCCCGAGGGGTTGTTGTTCGGTGTCCTGGATGTGAGCGAGTTTGGGGCGACGAGTGTTTATATCAACCAGGACAATGATTTGCAGGATGAAGTGGCGGAGAAGCTGGCGGATATATATGACGCCGGATTTAAGTTCTGTTACTATGATGGTTCAGAAGGAGTGAACCCTCCATTCTGGTTTAATATCCCCTATGCGCAGTGGAAGGTGCATCGTCGGCTGAACCCTCAACCTTTATTTGCAGAAGGGGCGGCGAAGACCCATTTTAGCTGGCACATGTTGAGCCGGGGGAATGCTTTTGACGTCTTTAGACCTGAGGTACTGAAACAGGAGATACGTAACCATCCCGCTTCCGAAGCACCACGGATGAAACAAAACTTCAGCCATCTTAATTTCGGATGGTTGGGTTATTGGGTTCCTGATGAGAAAACAGTAGGCACTCAACCTGATATGCTTGAATTTGTATGTAGCCGCGCTGCTGCATGGGATTGTCCGATTGGAATACAGGCCAATTTGAAAAACTTTGACAGTCACCCGCGAACTGCTGATAACTTCGAAGTAATGCGCAGATGGGAAGAAGTACGGATTAATGACTGGCTTACACCGGAGCAAAAGCAGTCATTGCAACACCTGGAACAGGAGCATATCTTATTGATCAATGAAAAGAATGAATTTGAATTGCGTCCGTACGAGCAGATAGAAAATGTAGCCAATAGCCGTGATGTACGTGCTTTTATTTTTGAGAGAAACGGAAATCATTATGTGGTGTACTGGCATATATCCGGAGATAGGAAATTAGAGTTACTGCTGGACGCTAAGAAAGTTTCTCTGATGAAAGATTTTCAGAAAAAATCGGGAATAGGATTTTCCAGAAGTTCAGGCAGGATAACGGTCCCGGTGAATAATCGCCTTTATATGAAAATAGCAGGTACCGAAAAGAGTAAGATTATTGATGCTTTCCGAAATGCAAAAATAGTCTGATAGAAAACATTGGTTGCTCATTGAAATCTCAGGATTTTCAGATAGTCTGGTTACAATTATGGCATCAAAGAATAAATTTTCCCGGAGAGATTTTGTGGCTAAGTCAGCTACCGGTTTTGCGGGCTTAGCCATTTCGCAATATGTACATGGCGAAAAGAATAATACAGTATGGGAGCAAAACCCTTCGGCCGGCGCAAGACTTCCCGGTTCTATTGAAGCAGAGGTAGAGAGACTTCCCGAACAGCATTCTTACGACTATCATAAGAAGCTGGCTACCGAATCTGTGCATTCCTGGAAGCGGGATAAGCAAGCAAAGCCGTCGAAAGAAGAAATGCTGATACCGGATAATGGATGGAAGTTGCTATTTATCAGCCCACAGACGGCAGGATTGGCAACGGCGATTGAAGATCTGGTTACTTACTTTGACAAGACGATGGGCGTTTCTTTAAATGCAGAAGGTCAGTCTTCCTTACGTTCATGGAGAAATACCAGGTCTTGTATAATAGTTGGAACGAGAGAACAATTACCGGGCTGCGGAACAACACTTCGGCAAACGAAGGACTATGAAATCACGACTACAGGAAAACAAATAGTCATCTGCGGGTATGATGAAGCAGGAGCTATGTTTGGTATTTATCATCTGGAAGCCAGATTGAATCTTCGTGAGGCTCCTGTTTTACCGAAAAATTTAAAAACAGTCAGGCATAGCCTGTATAACACCAGGATGGTATTGTCCTGGATGGGTTGGATGGAGTGGCCGGATCAACTGTTGTCGCATATCGTGCATGATGGTTTTGACGGGATATTTACTTCTATTTACGCAAATCCCAACGGAGATCGGACGACAGCCACTACTTCCACGGATTTTTATGCCCGGCTGCTCTATAACAACCGGAATCAGGATCCCGCAGTGGTTAAAGAGCTTATTCAGCGGGCGAACCGCTTTGGCATTAAAGTATATACCCAAATTATCTGGCAGTACCTGGGTACGCCTGAAAGTGAAGCAGGCTTGCGAAAACTGGTACGTGATATTGTAACAGAATTTCCGGAAATCCGTGGTTTTGTTTTGCTCACCGAGGGCTTCTGGTATAAGCGATGGGGCGGAGGACATGGAGCCGGCAAAGAGTACTTGCAGGAGTGGGCGCGAAATTGGTGTAAAGCAGTAGGTATCGTAGAGGAGGAATGTCATAAGATTAATCCTGATATTGAGATCCTGCCCTGGGAATATAATATTGATTTCCGTCCGCAAAGCGTGGATATAAAAAGGTATTTTATACAACAACTTCCGGAAGGTACCACCCCGCTTCTCACGTGGGAGAACGGAAAGAGTTTTGTTTTGGATGGTATGCAGGGATACCTGAGAGATTATGCGTTAAATCAGGTGGGGCCTGCTGAAGTAACGGATGCACAAATTAAGGAAGCAGATCAACGCAACATGAAAGTGTATTCCAAGGTGGACACTTTTGTCAGTTGGCAATATGGAACTATCCCCTATTTACCATGTCCCTATCAATGGTTTGAACGGTACATGGCATTGGAGAGATATGGTGTAAAAGGGACACTCGAAAGTTGGAGCAGTGGTTATAAGCCTAACTTCATGAGTCGCATACGTGCCTGGACCTGCTGGTCTGATGCACCATCGAGAGATGAACTTCTGAGTTTAACCGCTTCCGCTATTTTTGGGTCTGATCAAAAAGAGTTGGTATTAAAAGCCTGGAATCATTTTAGTGAGGCCATCCGGCTTGTGCCCGATACCGGCCCCAACATGGGCACCAATAATGCAATCGGCAATCCGCTCTTTTTCGAAGAACCTCCCGTTCGTACGGCCACGTTTCAGTATTCATGGTCTGATCAAAACCGGGAGCTTCCTGTTAATCCCTACTGGCCCTTTACTGTTTCACGAATGGTTTTTTATCCCGATTTAACGAATAAGACCAACAGGGCAGAGCAATATGCCAGAAGTGCTACAGGTATTGTGGTGAAAGAAGGAATGACCATTTTGCCTGTTTTCTTAAAATACCTCAAACGTGCTGCTGATGAAATGGAAAAAGGACTTGAATTGTACCGGAAGGCAGCTTTATCTTGTACGGAAGAAAAAAGGGAGCAGGCAGTGCGTGAAGTGATTGTTGCAGAACAACTTCAGCGCATGATGCTGAGTGACTACGCGGTTCTTGAGTTTGAAGACATACGATTTCGCCTGGCAAACGAAGGAAGTTCAACGAAGAGAAAAGAAATGCTGAATCAACTGGAAAAGATTGCGCAGGAAGAATTAGCCAGGACAGAGCGTTCACTGCTTGCTGCTACACGTGATTCCCGTTTGGGATTTCAGTTTGAACAGGACTATGTATATACACCCTATTCGCTCAGAGAAAAGATTAGCCTTTTGAAAGACACACTTCACAGACAGATTCCGGAAGCAAAAAAGGAAATTGGATAACCTCATCGTAAATGTGAAATGGAAAATCCGGAGAAAAATAATAGCACATCGCGACGAACTTTTGTTAAGTCGTCCGTTTATGGAGCAGGAGCTTTATTGGCGAATTCAGCCTTTTTGACGACCGTTGCCTCGGCTGGGGAAGGGAAGAAGGCAGTAGTTGATGAAGAAGGTTCGCAACGGTTGAATATTAAGCGACTAAAGGAATGGGAGAGTTGGGGCTATGGTTTGTTTATCCACTTTGGTCTAAGCACTTTTGTAGAAAAAGAAGTTCCCTATGGTTATGACAGCCCTATAGAATACGCGCCTGATAAACTGGATGTTGACCAGTGGATACGGGTAGCCAGGGATTCGGGAATGAAATATGCGGTGTTAACGGCAAAGCACTGTTCGGGTCATTGCCTGTGGCCGAGTAAGTGCACCGACTATACTGTTGAGAACAGCCGTGATACTACCGATGTGGTTCGGCAATTTGTAGATGCCTGCAGGAAATATAAGATCAAATCCGGACTCTATTATAATTGCTACGATACCCATCATAGATTTGGAAGCCAAACGCTCCTGGATTTAAAGCCTTCACCTGTTTCCGGTTCATATCCCAGGGGAAATGAATCACTTGCACCCTATACAAGTTCTATTTACCAGAATTTCATGAAAGACCAGCTTACAGAGTTGTTGACTCAGTACGGTCCTATAGATATCATCTGGATTGATAATCCCGCCATCCTCGGTGTGGGTTACCGGTTTTATTTGTATCACTACATGGCCGGGCTACAGCCCGATGCCATTATCATGATGGCAAATTATATGGAGGACGGGTCGAACTTTGACGTTGCTGCAGCCTGGCCTTCTGACCTGGTTCCGATAAAAGCAACGCTTCCACCTCCAACCGGACATCAACCATGGAGAACAATTCATGATAAGCGATACTACATGCCGGGCGAAGTTTGCGTTCCAATAGGTAAAAATTGGTTTTATATCGAAGGAGAGATTCCGCGGAAAACGGAAGAACTAGTCAACGACTACCTGACTATCAGGAAAAGAAATTCAAATCTATTATTGAATGTACCTCCTGATAAAAGCGGGATGATACCTCGGGTATTTGTGGAGGCATTATCTGGTATGAAAAGACGCTTGCGTCTATAGTATTAATGCAACGCTGATTATGGTTTTACATTCCCGCCGTAAAAAGAAATAAATGAGCAGAAGCCGATTTCAAATACAAATAACGTTTGCCTTGCTGATATTCCTGACGGCATTTGTTCAGGGTCAGGAAGTATCACCTGAACCGAAATCAGAACGAAGTGACTATCTGAATCCAAAAACCGTACCGCCTCAACCGCCTGAAGAAACCAGATATTTCATCGAGGATCTGAAGAGCCCGTTATGGATACGCCATCCCTGGAAGAGCCCTATTGCTAATGATCACGAAGCAGATCTAAGCCACGGAGTGATCATTCGAAAAGGATTTAAAGACGAAAAGAGGAGACTCGAATCAGCTTACCGGGATTTAGCAGAATTTCTTGAAGCGGGCGATGTGGCAATAAGCAATGGAGGGTATATTATTGAAACCGGGTATGTAGCGGGGCTGCAAGATGAGGCATTCCATATTGATGTTAGAGAAAATAGCTGTCGGATTTTAGCTTCCGGCGCAAATGGAATCAGAAGAGGAATCTTTTTTATTGAGGATGAGATGTTGAAACGTAGAGGGGCCATTCTTCCCGTCGGATATACAAGCCATGAACCGGTTATTAAAAGGCGAATCATCCGCGGTTATTTCAGTCCCACGAAAAGGCCGACCAATCTGGCAGGTAAATCCAACGAGCCCATGGTCATTGATGAATTGATGAATGACGAAGATTATTATCCGGAGGAATATCTGAACAGGCTGGCTCATCAGGGCGTAAATGGTTTGTGGTTGAGTTTGAGTGGCAATAATAATAAAGGCGAGATGGTAGGGTTCGGCGATCTGGTATCTACTTCCGTCACTCCTTATGAAGGAGTAGATGGAGAAAAGCGCTTTGCCAAACTGAGGAGGGTCGTAGAGAAATGCCTGAATTACGGCATTAAAACCTATCTGTTTACGATAGAGCCATCGGTCAGGCTAAGTAAGGATAATCCGATATTCCAAAAATATCGTGAAGAGGATATCATTGGAGATATGAACCTCCGGAATTTATGTGCCAGCTCGGAGCCGGGCAGACAATATTTATACGAAGCAACCAGGAAAATATTTAGTGAAATTCCTGAGTTGGGCGGACTGATTAATATCTCTCATGGAGAGCGCTATACTACCTGCCTGAGCTCACTTGCCGCTACCGGACAAGGGAAGATAGTGTGTCCGCGTTGTTCAAAAATCGCGCCCTGGGAAATTCTCTATCGTTCGTTATCGGCAATGGAAAAGGGTATTCATGAATCTGCGCCCGAAGCCGAGTTGATTAGCTGGTTATATATGCCACAACCACAATCCCAATCTTCCATTTCTGTTGATACCCTTGCGGCATGGGTGTATGATATACCTGCACATACCCCGAAAGGTGTCATTCTTCAGTTCAATTTTACTTCGGGAGTAGAGCGAATGACGTTTGATAAGAAATTGATTGGGGGAGATTATTGGCTGATCCCTGCAGGGCCGAGCCCGAGATATGAGCGTATTGCAGATGTAGCCAAAGAACATGGTACTCAACTTTCCGCGAAAATCCAGACGGCTACTTCTCACGAAGTGACCACAGTTCCCTATGTCCCGGTTCCGTCTGCATTGTATAAGAAATTTGAGGCCATGAGAATAGAAAATGTGCAGCATACGATGCTGAGCTGGTATTTTGGTAATGCACCCGGGTTGATGGTAAAAGCGGTAGATTTATTATCGTTTGATTCGTCCCGAACCGAAAATGAATTTCTGCAGCAACTGGCTGCCATCTATTGGAAGAAGGAGGATGTTCCCAAAGTAATAGAAGCATGGAAATATTTTGAAGAGGGTTACTCGCATTATCCGCTTACGAACCGGTTTCAATATTACGGACCTATGCACGACGGTCCTGTGTGGCCGCTGCTTTTGAAACCACTTGATGCGCCGCTATCACCTACGTGGTTATTAGGTTCCGCAGCGACACGGCAACCCTGGCCGCCAAGCGGTGACCGGATAGGGGATTCCTTTGCCGAACTATTGACCCTGGAGGAAGTACTTAACCTTAGTAGAAAAATGAGTGAAGAATGGGACAGGGGCGTGGCTATTTTAAATGAATTGGAATCGCGCTATAGCCATGAGCCGGAACGGATATTAGATATTGGCGTTGCGAAGGCATTGGGGATACAATTGAAAAGCGGGTATCATATTTTACAATTCTATTTTTTGCGGGAAAAGATGCTGAGGATGAACGGAACCGCACGGCTTGATATCCTGAAACAAATGAAAGCAATTGTTTACCAGGAGTTGGCGCTCGATGAAGAGCTGTTGTTGTTATGCAGCAGGGATAGCCGCTTGGGTTACCATCCCGAGGCAGAAGGATATAAATATTATCCCGCAAAAATAAGATGGCGCATGAAACAGTTGAGAATGCTGCTTCAGTATGATTTTCCCCTTGTAGAAAGGGTGATTCAGGATGGTCAATTACTATTTCCTGAATATACGGGAATGAATCTAACCGGACTGACAGCCCCAATGGTTCCCGGCTATAATCTGGAGATGAAAGATGCTAATTCAAAGATGAGATTGCCAAAAGGTTTGACCTGGCAATCATTTAACTTTGGAAACAGTCCGTACTCATTTCGATGGGCGGCCTGTTATGATAAAGAAGGAATATACGTATTGGTGAAGGAGGTAAAAGGAAAGAGCGGTAATGTTTCCGGGCTAAGCGGCGTGACTATCCGTTTGCAGCCACGCCGGTTATGGCCGGTTAAACAGTTGAATTATGATCCGCCTAATTCCGCTACGAAGAAAATATTTAGTGTAGTAAAAAGCGGTAATGAATCTTTTGCCGTCGCAAAAGTTCTTTGGGAAGATTTGGGAGCGGACAGAGACAAAGAAAGAATCCGGATAGATATTCGGTTAACAACGAATGATGGGAAATGGGCAGGCTGGTGTGATTTAAAACCCGTTACTCCAAGGTTAGAACTGGGCGCCAATAATCCCAATGACCTGGGCTGGTTACTCATCACGGAGAAATAGCGCTGAAATGCTTAGATTGAAAAACTGAAAAAATGTAATCATGAGATATGAAATGATGTTCCCCGACCAGATTCGGGAGGCGATTGATAAAAATATACCGGCAGTAATGGCGCTGGGGGTACTTGAATATCATGGCGAGCATATGACGCCGGGTGTTGATACACTGCTGGTTATCCGGGCATTGGATATATTGGAAAAGGAATTGCCAATGGTGATCCTGCCGCCTTTCTATTATGGTGCCAGCAGCTACGCGGTGGAGCCACCGGAGCGTAATGGTTCCGTACACGTAGATACGAAGATATTACAGCCATTTGCCAGACAACTTTTCTATAATTTGTTAAGAATTGGTTTCCGGAATATTCATGTGTTCATTCATCATCAATGTGAAAATTTTGCGGAGGGTATGCCAACCGATTTGAGTTTTAAACTGGCCGCGCGCCAGGAGATATTTGATTTTCTGGAAAAAGAAAGAGGAGAAGGCTGGTGGGGAGATAAGGCTTCAGCGGATTATTACGCAAATCATGCTGCGGGAGCAAACCCTTTCAACTGGATTCGTATTCATCCCTTCATGAGCGCCGAAGCGCAATCACAATTCCCTATTGATCATGCCGGACAACAGGAGACTTCGCTGATGATGGCTTTCTGCCCTGAAGGCGTAGATATGAATCGCTTCACCGAAGATAAATGGTACACACAAACGGCGAAGATCGCTTCTCTGGATTATGGTAACAAAGCGAAATCCATTATCCTCGCAGATATGAAAAAGCATTTGATTTCATAAATATTAATACAGACTTCAGTCAAAAAGTTTCAAATCCGAGGAATATGAACGATAACAAAAAGACCCTGATAGTTCCGCTTTTTATTATTGGTGGAATGTATGTGATACTGGGATTCTCCATAGGTATCAACGCTTTTTTTGTTCCCTTTATTAAAGAAGCATTCGATATCTCCACCCGCATGTCTTATTTAATCATGACGGCTACTTTTTCTGCCTATGTGATTTTTGGCGTGCCTTCCGGTACCATCATCAAACGAATAGGTTATAAAGGCGGGATAACGGCAGCGTTTATGATGATTGCCGCCGGCTTTTTTGTAGTAGGATACGCGGCCCATATCGTGAGTTTTATTTTATTTCTAATCGCCTTGTTTATCCTCGGGATGGGACAAACGCTCCTCACGGGCGCAATCAATTCTTATGTTACCATCTTAGGGCCTCATGAGAGTGCCGCCAGCCGTATCGCCATCATGGGTATTTGTGATAAAGTGGCTTTTGCCGGCGCTTCGCTGATCTTGGCGATATTCATGGATCTGGCCAATGTGAGATTGAATGACGTAATCTATCCCTTTTATATCATTACCGGTATCATGGTGGTCTTAGGCATACTGTCTTATTTTTCACCCCTCCCCGAACTGAAGGCCGCAGGGGAAGATGAAAATGAAGCGGGCGATGAGCATTCCATGATTTCTGAATACGCCAATTCAAAGACCAGTATACTCCAGTTTCCTCATTTGTTGTTGGGCGTTCTGGCTATTTTTTTTGATGTGGGCGTGGAGATTATCGCGCTGGGATCCATCAATGATTATGCAAAAATATTGGATCTGCCGTCTCCGGAAAACTATGTGTGGCTCAGTTCCGGAGGGATGGTGCTGGGGTATTTACTGGGCGTGAAATTTATTCCTAAAGCAGTCAGTCAGAGTACGGCACTTACTTTATGTGCCATCCTGGGCATACTCACTACGTTTGCGATAGTGCTGGTACCGGTAAAAGTTTCAATCTATCTGGTTACCATATTAGGATTAGCTAATTCTTTACTATGGCCGGCCATTTTCCCACTTGCGTTGGCCGATCTTGGAAAATTTACCAAGAGAGGCTCATCTTTATTGGTGATGGGTATTATCGGTGGAGCTATTTTACCGTTGTGGTTTGGGCATATGGCAGATGTTTGGTCTTATCAGAAGGCCTATCTGGTTTGCCTGCCCTCCTATCTTTTTATTTTGTACTATGCTCTTTCCGGAAACAAAATAAGAACGAAAGGCACGGCAGTTCCCGTAGCTGCACGTTAATCAACTATTTTATATTTAATTACAGAGATTATGAGAATTGACAGTCATCAGCATTTTTGGGAATTTGATAAGGTAGTGGATCCTTCCTGGATCAACGATGATATGGCTATTTTACGACAGGATTACCTGCCTTCAGATGTTCAACCCCTCATGCTGAAAAACGGAATTGAAGGTTGTGTAGCGGTACAGGCTGATCAGACTGAAGATGAGACCCGGTATTTGCTGGGTTTGGCAGAGCAGTACGATATCATTAAGGGAGTAGTCGGTTGGGTGGATTTCAGGTCGGAACAGATTAAAGACCGGCTTGATTATTTTTCCACATTTAAATTATTGAAGGGATTCCGGCATATTGTACAGGCAGAAAAAGAGGACGATTTTTTGCTAAGGGAAGATTTTTGCAGAGGGATTACATTGTTGCAGGATTATTCTTTTACTTACGATATCCTTATTTATCCGGAACATTTAAAGTATGCACATGAATTTGTGAAGAGATTCCCCGGACAAAAATTCATCATTGATCATTTAGCCAA
>JACFNM010000126.1 GCA_019454915.1 Chitinophagaceae bacterium | reverse complement strand
TGAATTATCGTTATACAATTTTAATCTTATTTTGCCAGATTGAGAAAAAGCGGATACAGAAATCTGGGATTAAGAAGATAGTCCGATACTAAGACATCCTCGAATCTCGCCATTTATTTTAAAAACTTTAAGGAATTCCAATTTATAAATCAAACCAACCTGATACATTCTAATCGTTATTCAATTTGTTATAGTTTATAGTCTTACACAGTCCATCTAAATCAGGGAAAAGAGTCTTATAGGTGATACCCAAATTCTCTAGTTGTTTTTTAATTTCTTTTTTAGATGAAGCAGGAATGCGAAATTTTCCTAGGTTATTAAATTCAGAAAATTCCTTGGTTGGATCTCGGAATAATTGAAATACCGCCTGCTGAGCACTTATTCTGGGAGAGATAATAGGAAGAAAGAGAAAATCGAATTCTTCTTTCAAATTAAAAGGATCTTTTGAGGTCTGAGCATGTAAGTTAAAGCTAAATTGAGATTGAAATGCAAAAAGAGCACCATCTTTATCCCAATGGTTTTCATTTTCAACCGCAAAGAACAGAGCTATCAATCCTGAAAACGTCCAATCCAAAAGCCTTGTTTTCAATCCATGATGTTGGGCGACACCTAATACGATGAACAAATCCCTTTCATGTAATTCATGATATGATAAAACCTGGAATTCATTGAATGCATCTCTTTCGAACTGGAGCAGCTTTTCTTCAGTATCAAAGTTTTCTCCAGGAAATAGCCTTCCCACACTAGGTTTCAACTTATACTCTACATTTGATTGTCCTCTATACATCCACTTTCCCGGTTCGAATTCACTTGTGTAAAAGTGTGCTGAGAGTATTTCCATAAACTTTTTAATACTATTAATATGTTTATCAGGTGTGTCGAAGAATTCCATAATAAATAAAATTATGTCGAAAAAAGAGACTCTTTTTGAATTCGAAAGGCAAATTTGATATAAAATTCTACATTCTTTAGTTTTCATCCTAACTTTAATAATAATGATATATCCACATTTTTTTATAATAAATCGATTTGGTAGAATGAAAATAAAACTGCTTTTCAGTACCCTTATTTTTCTGGTCATCCTGCTTTTTGAAAATACCATACTATTCGCCCAAAATACCTCCAGGCCGAATATCCTCTTTCTATTAACCGATGACCAAAGTTATCATACCATCCACGCACTGGGAAATGATGAGATCATCACTCCCAATATGGATCAACTGGCCAGGGAAGGCACGTCCTTTATGCAAACCCGGATCATGGGCGGGTTAAACGGCGCCATCTGTTCCCCCAGCCGGGCGATGATCATGAGCGGACGAAATCTTTTCCATCTGCGTAAAGACGGCGCTTATATTCCTGAGTCGGATATTACCTTACCGGAACTGTTTCGTGCAAATGGTTACATCACTTTTGAAACCGGGAAGTGGCACCAGGATAAAAAATCTTTTAACCGCTCTTTTACGGAAGGAGATAACATTTTTCTTGGTGGTATGACGCCCTACGAAACCGGTGGACAATACCGTCCGAAGCTATATCACTACGACAGTACCGGTGAATACAATCAACCTTTCTGGGGGAAAGATTTTTCATCCGTTTATTTTGCGGATGCGGCCGTTCAATTTCTGAACCGGCAACAACAAAGTGATCAGCCATTCCTGATGTACGTTGCCTTTACCTCCCCGCACGATCCGCGTACCGCGCCGAGCTGGTATGGACACGGCTATCATCCGGAAGAAGTATCCTTACCGGAAAACTTTCTCCCCGAACACCCTTTTGATAACGGAGAACTCACCATCAGGGATGAGGTGCTGCTGCCGTTCCCAAGAACAGAGACTGCAGTAAGAACAGAAATTGCAAAATATTACAGCATGATCAGCGAAGTGGACCATCAGATCGGTAGAATACTGGAAGCTTTACGAAAATCCGGAAAAGATAAAAACACCATTATCGTTTTTGCCGGAGACAACGGTCTGGCGGTAGGGCAACACGGTTTATTAGGAAAGCAAAACCCTTATGAACATTCTATCAGAGTACCGCTTATCTTTTCAGGCAGGGGCATTCCCAAAGGCAGGCAGATAAACAGTTATGTTTACCTGCACGATATTTATCCCACGCTGTGTCAGCTCGCCGGCATTACGGCTCCGCCCACGGTTGAAGGAAATTCCATGTCAGATGCATTTACATCCAAACCCTTCAAAGGAAGAGAGTTTTCCTTTTTTGCCTATATCAATCTTCAGCGGGCTATTGTTAAAGATGACTATAAACTCGCATTATATAATGTGGAAGGTAAATCTTATACCCGGCTTTTTAATCTAAAGGATGATCCGCTGGAAATGAACAATCTGGCAGATGACCCCGCTTATAAAGACAGACTGAATTCGATGACTGCATTGCTTGGTCATACGATGAAAGAGTTGAATGATTTTTGTGATCTGGATAAACCGGGTTGGGGGTATCCGAAAAAGATGACCTATCAGGAGGTGTTGAAGTTGAATGAGTAGATAGCGCCGAACCCGCATTATAACTCCCGGCTAAGATAGACGCTGCGCCAATTCCAAAAAGGAACCCCAAAATCACAGAGGTTAATTCCTCAGTCTTGCGACGCAGTTATTCAGCGCCCGGTAGGTATGGTAAGTTCCTTTCCAGATATGTCCTTTTAAGGAACGCCGGAGTTCGGGTTGTTCATCCAGTCCGCCCTCAAACCAGCCGCCGAATTCATGATCGATCAGGTAGAGACTTACATAGTCCCACAACTGTTTAAATTTGTCATAATAATTCATCTCATCCTCCGGGAAAAGCGCGTTCATCAGTAAGAGGCTGTTCAATCCCTCCGCCTGCGACCACCAGTTTTTTGTTTTCTTAAGAATAGTCATTTTTGAATCTCCTTTAAAATAATATCCCTGATCATAAAAGCCTCCCATTTTATTGTCCCAACCATTCTTCAACGCGTGATCTACCATTCGCTTTCCTATCGTTAAAGTGATCGTATCATTCCGGATGCCCAGTGCGTGAGCAGCTTCAAGCAACAGGAATGCGGTTTCCACATCGTGACCAAAAGATATATGATCCAGGTTGCTGTGTTTTATGATGGTTTCCCTGTCTTTCTCTCTGAAAGATACCGGCGTCCAGTCGGGGTGAAAGAATAAAACCAAATTACCCTTGGGCGTAACCATCCGGTCTCTTATAAGTAAAAACATTTCCTCCAATCGCTCCCTGACCAATGGTTCGGGCATCACCGCGTACAACTCAGTGAGCGCTTCCAATAAATGAATAGAACTGTTCTGATCCTTATATCCCAAATCAGAGGTGGACGGCACATCTGCTGTTCTTCTGACAGGCGTGCCATCCCGTTGCAGGTGTTGAAAATATCCCTTATACACCGGGTCATGGCTATGCTCTTCCATCCATAAAAATGCTTTTCTTACCAGTTGCAACGCTTCGGGATCAGCAGTGGCATGATAATAAGCCGCCAGCGCGTAAATAGCAAATGCATTTCCATAGGCATCTTTTTGCACCCTGCCATCCAAAATCGGCTCTCCCTGCCGGGTTACCAACGTATAGAATCCACCGTAGGCACTATCCCACATCACCTGTTTCAAAAAAAGAAAACCGTGTCTGGCTCCTCTCCTGAAGTATTCAATATGCGGATATCGTTCGAAAGCCTTTGCGTTCACCCAGGTATGACGGGCCTGCGTAACGATCATTTTATCCTGGCGGTTGCCCGGTTTAAAATCATACCTGAAGCTTGCGTGAAATCCTCCGTAAACAGTATCCATGCTCATAGGATACCATTTATCCAATTGCAACTCTTTCAGGGCATATTCCATGGATTCTGCGATTGCCCACCTTTCATTCCGGGCAATATCAGGATTCTCTTTAGGCTGACCAAACAAAAATCCGCCCATAAAGAGCGCAGGTAATATCAACCCGTGCCGTATTTGCTTTTTCATACAATTCTCCTCCGAAGAATGACTCACTATAAATGTAAATATTCAGAAGAGATTCTCAAAGTTGCCGTTTGCCTATTTAGCCTGTCTTTCCGGAAATCTTTCGGATAATGTGAAAAACAAGGGTAAAATTTTTATTCTATCCTGCCTCTTTATTGCAAAGCAACCGGTTAATTTAAATACATTTATAAAATATTCTCTATTCTATATGGGTAATAATGATAAAAACAGGTACGATGCCATAGTTGTTGGCACAGGCATTAGCGGTGGATGGGCCGCCAAAGAACTTTGCGAGAAAGGATTGAAGACGCTTGTGCTGGAACGTGGCAGAAATGTGGAGCACATCAAAGGCTACGATGATATGAAGCCCAACTGGGAGCTTCCTCATCGTGGAAGAATTACCAATGAAGACCGGAAGAACAGCCCCATTCAGAGTGGTGTTTACAATTACAACGAAAGGTCTAAAAAGTATTTTGTCAACGACCTAGATAATCCCTATATCCAGGTGAAACCCTTCGAATGGGCAAGAGGTTATCAGGTGGGCGGACGCAGTTTAATCTGGGGCAGGCAAAGCTATCGGAGAAGCGACCTGGATTTCGAAGCCAATGCCAGAGACGGTTTCGGCGTAGATTGGCCCATCCGCTATAAGGATATCGCTCCCTGGTATGATTATATTGAACCCTTCGTCGGAATATCAGGTTCTTATGAAGGATTACCTCATCTGCCGGATAGTAAATTTCAACCACCGATGGAAATGAATTGTGTGGAGAGAGAAGTGGCACAAAGGATAAAAGGAAAATTTGCCGACGGCAGAATGATCATCAACGGCCGCACTGCCAACCATACCCTTGACATGGGTGAAGGCAGAGGTAGATGTCAATACAAAGGAAGTTGCGGCGCAGGTCATGCCTGTTCATTTGGCGCTTATTTTTCCAGTAATTCCGCCACGCTTCCCGCTGCCGCCAGAACGGGTAATATGACCTTAAGACCCTTTTCCATGGTGCAGGAAGTGTATTATGATAAAGAGAAAAAAAGAGCAACCGGTGTACGGGTGGTGGACACTGAGACCATGAAGCAATATGACTTTTTTGCAAAAATTATTTTTCTGAATGCCTCCACTTTAAATACGGCTGCTATCTTACTAAATTCTAAATCCGAAGTCTTTCCCAACGGGTTGGGCAACAGCAGCGGTCATTTAGGTCACAACTTAATGGACATGCCTTATGGCATGGGGGCACAGGGAACTTATGAAGGTTTTGAAGATAAACTTACTTTCGGCAGTCGCCCTACCGGCATCTTCGTGCCTCGTTTTCGTAATATCAATAAGTCCACCCAACGGAAAGATTATGTGCGCGGTTTCACCTACCAGGGAGGCGCTGGTAGAGGAAGAGCCGGCGGCGGGCCGGGGTTCGGCGCTGAGTTTAAAGACAGCCTGAAAAAACCTGCTGACCACTGGACCATGTCTATTGCGGCCTGGGCGGAGCACCTGCCTTATTATGAGAACAAAATGTACCTGCATGAGGAGAAAAAAGACAAATACGGTATGCCTGTTATCTGCGTGGATTGTGAATTCAAAGAAAATGAAGCAGCCATGGTGGATGATATGATGAACAGCGCTGCTGAAATTCTGGAAGCCGGAGGATTAAAAAATGTGAAAACCTTCAACCGCAATAAGATACCGGGCGCCTGCATTCATGAAACCGGAACCGCAAGGATGGGCAACGATCCAAAGACTTCGGTATTAAATCGGTGGAATCAGATGCATGACGTACCGAATATATTTATTACCGATGGCTCGGCTATGTGTTCTTCGGGTACTACTCCGGGACCATCGATTACCTATATGGCACTAACCGCAAGATCTATAGATTATGCAGTGAAAGAATTAAACAAAAGAAACCTGTAAACAGTCAATTTATGAAAAGAAGAACATTTATCATAAAGGGCGGGTTAGGTGTGGGAGCTATAGGACTTGGCTTGTTAACAAACTACAGTTGCCAGGACCAGGATTCACCGATGTTCAATGAAGTTCTCTCAAAGAAAGACGTAAAGATGATCAATGAGATTGGAGATATCATCATTCCCGTCACGGATACTCCCGGAGCAAAAGAAGCCGGAGTAGGTGAGTTTATAGCTGTTGTGGTACAGGATTGCTATACAGACGAAGAAAAGAAAAGATTTAAGGAAACCCTGGCAAGCATCAACAAGATGAGTAATCAGGATTTCATGCATGACTTCATAGATTGTAAAAAAGAAGAGCGAATTGATCTCATCAAAAAGTTAGACGAAGAGAATAAAGAGTTTAAAAGCATAAAGGATTTAATCGTCTCTTCTTATCTGTCTTCGGAAATCGGAATGACCGGTTTTTTTCGTTACTATCCCGTGCCAGGAAAATATGATGGCTGCATAAGCGAGCGACCATGGTAAGCGGGTGAAGAATACTATTTCACGGAACTTCTGTTTGCCCCTGAAAATGAAACAGGGAAATGAAATCTATAGTCATTTCCCCGCGGTGTTCAATCAGTTATAATAAAATCATTCGCTTCCTACGATGCGTGTCGTAAAAAGGAATTATTCAATGCTATACTATTATCTCTCAACCTGAAGCCAGAGCGGATCCGGCTGAGGCTTTCCTTGGTAATGCCCAGGAAAGAAGCGAGATAGGTAAGGGGAATCCGTTGCAAGGCCTCCGGTTGTTTTTGGGTAAAATAATGATACCGGTCTGCTGCTTCCATAAAACGGGTTGCAAAAAGATTTTCCTGCATTTCCATGATGAAGGTACTCATGATGGTACGATTCAACTTGTCAATGGCAGCATACTGGCGGGCAAGGTTTAAAAAATCGTGATAAGGGATAACGCCGATGACGGAATCTTCCAACACGTGCATTGTTTCTTTGGCAGTTGAATTAAAGAGTAAACAATGAAGGGAGGAAATGATATGGTCATCATATCCAATCCATGTAGTGTGTTCTTTTTGCGGCGCCTTATGAAAAAGGCGGTAAGAGCCTTTCAAAACCACAAAAAGGTCTCCGCAAAATTGATCCTGCTCAAAAACATGGCTGTTCTTGCGATATTCTCTCAGGGTAATAATTCTTTTCAGCGCCTCCTGACTGGCATCATCTAACGGACTATAATGCTGGCAAACACCAATCATTTTTTCCATAGTGTCGGGTTCAATTAATGTAAATTTTTTCACGGGGATAGAAATTAAAATAGGATAAAAATGGAATTATCATACATTAAACGGGTAAGAAATCCTATTATTATAAAAAATACAGGATTCTCTTAAGGCATTACCTTATGGTAACCAAACCAATACCATACTGAGTTTCAGCCTAAAAAAACCGCTGAAAAGATGTAATAGTACGCATTGAATTCATCGCCAAAATCCTACATACCATGGGTATTCTACGAATGCTTTAATTGGTGAATCACCTTTTTTGGATCGGCCGCATTAAAAATGGTGGTACCTGCAATCAGTGCATGAGCGCCGGATTGAACCACAACGCCCGCATTATCAAGGTTGATCCCGCCATCTACTTCTATAATGGTAGGGAGATTTAACTGGTCTATCCGCTTGCGAAGCGCCTGAATTTTACTGAGAGAATGGGGTATAAACTCCTGTCCGCCAAAACCGGGGTTAACGCTCATTAAACACACAATATCAATGCTCTGTAAGATATCATCTAATAACTGAACGGGCGTATGGGGATTGATGGCAACCCCTGCCTTCATTCCCAAATCTTTAATCTGCTGAATATTCCTGTGAAGATGAGGGCATGCCTCGTAGTGTACTATCAAATGGTCAGCGCCGGCGCTCTTAAAGTCGGCAGCATATTTCCCCGGCTCCACAATCATCAGGTGAACATCGCAGGGTTTATCGGTAGCCGTCCTGATTTTTTCAATCACCGGCAATCCAAAACTTATATTTGGTACAAAACGTCCATCCATGACATCTAAATGATACCAGTCTGCCTCGCTCTCATTCAACATGTTACACACTTCGCGAAGATCCAGGAAATTACAGGCCAACAGAGATGGAGAAATAATCGTCATAACAAAAATTTAATTAACCATTGAAGGTAAGCAGGGCAAATTAAATAAATCACCTTAGAATTCCGCACCTCGCAATCCTACTTTCCCTATCTCTTACAAAAAGACACCTATGATGACTCTGCCTCTCTATTCTGAGCTCTTTCTGCTTCACCTTTCAATTGATAGATGCTAACATTCAACTCAAAGCCGATAAGCAGGATCAGGGAGTTAAAAAAGAAAGAAGACATCAGGATAATTACGGTTCCGATAGAGCCATATACTTTATTATAGGTACCAAAATTATTAACCCAATAGCTAAACAAAACGGTAAGTGCAATAATCAAAAAAGTGGTTAAAATAGCCCCCGGAGAATTGATACTCCATTTGTGCCGGCTGGAAGGCGCATACCTGTATATAAGCCCTATTGCGTAGTAAATCAGCGCGATAATGACAATCCATCGTAATGAACTTATCCACCACCGGATGGTAGCATTTTCGATGCTCAGCCACTGTAAGACCGATTTTAATATACTCCCCTGCAGGATTAACAGCAGAATAGAAGCCATAAACATCAGGGCAATAAAAAAGGTTAATTTCAGCGCCGTAGCCCGGTTTTGGAAGAAATTCCTCTTCCTCCGGTAATTGATGTGCAGAGAACGATTGAAAGAGTTCATGATGCCCATCATTGCATTAGATGCAAAAAAACCGGCCACAATAAAACCCACAGACAATAATCCGCTTCTCGGCTTGGTAAAATCTTCGATAAACTCTTTTATCCACACATAAGTTTCTCTATTGGGAGTCAGTTCCCGCACCAACTGAAGTAACTCTTTTACAAAATCCTTCTGCCCGGGCAGATAGGGTACCAGGGTAAAAAGGAAAATCATGAATGGCGGAATGGCCATTAACATATTAAACGATATAGCGGCAGCTCTGATATTCAGTCCCTCTTTTTTTATCTGCCGAAGAAAGAAAAGGATAACATCATAGAGTGGCAATCCCTGGAAGCCGGGCAGAATTAATTTTTTTGACCTGGAAATCAAAAAATTAACCGGCGGCAATCCCAAAACAATGCGCTCAAGCTTTGTCATATCCCTCTAATGTAACTATTTTATCTTTAAACGATTTAATGCTTGCTGATAGGCGCGGGCATTTCTAAAATGTTCATTTTCAGTAACGGCAAATGAGTGATATCCCGAAAAATCGGGCTTGGCGCAGAAATAAAGGTATTGAGTGGAAGCTGCGTTAAGCACGGCGTCAATCGTTTTAATGGAAGGCGTACATATCGGTCCGGGCGGAAGCCCCTTGTTTTTATAGGTATTATATGGCGACGCGGCACTCTCGTTAATCATAACGCGGGTGACTCTCCTGGCGCCAAAGTTCCGAATCGCAAACTTTATTGTTGGATCTGCGCCGAGGGGCATTCCCCGGTTTAGCCGGTTAATATAGACGCTTGCCATCAGAGGCATTTCATCGTATTTATTCGTTTCTTCCTCAATAATAGATGCGAGGATATAAACCTGTTGAGTCGTAAGCCCCAAATTCCGAGCTTTATCCACCCGCTCTTCTTTCCAGAACTTCTTCTCTTCCTGCAACAGGCGCCTGAATAATCCGCTTGCGCTGGTATTCCAGAAAAAGCTATAGGTGTTGGGAATGACAGCGGTTAAGACATTGCTGGTATCTAACCCAGCTACCTGAAGAGAGTCCGGATTGTTCAAATAATCTATGATGTCAACAGAATCACATTCTAACTTCTGTCCGGCAAACTTTGCAAAATCTTCTTTGGTCCTGAATTTGGTGATAACAAGGTTAACCGGCGTCTGCTCTCCCTTAACCAGTTTCTGTATTACGCCCCAGATATTTGCCCCGTTTTTTATTTCATATCGCCCTGCCTTTATCTTCTGAGGTAATTTCATCTTTTTGGCTACAAATGAAAACAACCCGGGATTCCTGAACACTGTGTCTCTGCTTATTATTTGTAGCAGGCTATTAAAATCACTTCCTGTTTTTATATATAGCCAATACCGGTCTGATTCAAAAGACGTACCGGGTCCTTTCACTTTCCAGATTCCATAACCTGCCGCTCCCAGGACCAGGACGATGAGCACCAGAATCAATTTTTTAACCATTTCTTCCCAGATTATCGGTTGTATTTTTCAGGCTGAAAATAAACAAAAAACCCTGCCAAAAACGAACAGGGTTTAATTTAATAATTTTTATCAACTCCTCCGGCCTAAGGCTGTACGGGGGCTTCCTGCGGACTTGCCGGCAAAGGTTGCTGCGGAATAACCGGGGTAGTCTGCTGCTGCTGATTGGTATTGATTCCCTTAATAAACTGGCTGTTATCCCCTGACCCCATAAAGAACACAGAGAATAAGCTCATCACGCCGATTATCGTTACAAATATCCAGGTACCTTTTTCCAATACGTCT
>JACFNM010000684.1 GCA_019454915.1 Chitinophagaceae bacterium | reverse complement strand
CATTGCTTTTATTACAAACGGCGGTAATCCCGGTGATGGGATTGGACCCTTATGTACCCAATGTATAGCCTATAGTACTGATGGAGGAAAAACATTTACCTACTATGATCAAAACCCGGTGATTAAGAATATTCATGGAGCTAACCGCGATCCCAAGGTAGTTTGGGATGAAGATTCAAAGAAATGGATTATGTCTATTTACATGGACAGGGGATATGAGTTTGGCTTATTTTCTTCCGACAATCTGCGTGATTGGGAAGCATTGTCAACGATATCTTTGGATCGTTTAGCCGAGTGTCCGGGATTTGAACCTTTTCCGCTTGATGGTGATAAAAACAATAGGAAATGGGTGTTCTCCGGAGCCAATGGAAACTACGTGGTGGGTACGTTTAACGGGAAGGAATTTAAACCGGAGACCGGTACGCTGATTGGTGATTACGGTAATAACTTATATGCTCCGCAAATATGGGATAATGCACCTGAGGATCGAAAGATTCAGATCGGCTGGCTGGCTACCAACAAATATCCGGGTATGCCCTTTGAACAGCAGATGAATTTTCCTACGGAGATGGAGTTAAAAACTACCCCGGAGGGAATTCGTTTGTTTAGAATGCCGGTGAGGGAAATAAAAAACCTGCACGATACGGAAATCAGTATTCAAAAAACGATTAGCGGTGGTGATGAAAATCCGTTGAGCGAACTCAAGGGAGATTTGTATGATTTTGATATGGAGATTGATGTAACGAAGTGCCGTGCTTTCCGAATGGAATTAAGGGGTGCGGTAATCCGATACGATGCTGTGAACAGATTACTTAGCTGTGGTGGTCCGGCAGAAAAAAATCGTTTTACGCCTGAATCCTGGAGGGCTTATAGTAGAAAAAATGAAAATGAGACCAATAATATGGGCGAAGCAACATTAAAACCTGACAGTGGAAAAATAAAACTGCGGATATTAGTGGACAGAACTACGGTGGAAATATATGCCAATGATGGATTGGTAGTGATGACCTCCTGTTTCAGGCCCAATGACACAAAATGGTACGCCTTATCGGCTGAAGGAGAAATTGGAGTGAATGCTGCTGTTCATTCTTTGAAATCGGCATGGGTGAAATAGCGTGGAGTAGGTTGTTCGTGTTGAGAATGTGAGTAAGAGAATCGTTTATATAATTTTTGAAGATCTAAATTTAAAAACTGCAGTGTAATGAAACATTTTTTTTGGGGTTTATTGGTCATGTTTTCTGCATGTACCAAT
>JACFNM010000683.1 GCA_019454915.1 Chitinophagaceae bacterium | reverse complement strand
ACAATCGGCTATCGCCCGGCCTTTAGTACCCCAGGCTTCCGCGGCATAGCCTCCTGCGCAACCAGCCTGCTGGCGGCTGAAATGGTAGCCTCTTGCGCCATCAGGATATTCATAAGTGATGGCAAAATGATCAAAGATATGTCCATACTGGGGTTCCGTTCTTACCTGTCTTCCCCCTGTTCCAATAGCGCTGACGGGCAGCTTATCACCGAAAGCCCAGCTCATCATGTCCAGGCTGTGAACCGCCTGCTCTACAATATGATCACCGGAAAGCCAATTGAAAAAAGGCCAGTTCCTCAACTGCCATTCTGCCGATTCAAGCTGAGGCGTTTCGGGATTCCAGCTTCTATAGGTGGCGCCCGTATTGTATGTGTTATACACAGCCGATACTTCTCCTATAGATCCGTCAATAATTCTCTTAAAAGTAGCCCGTTTGGGTTCATGAAAGCGCCAGCAAAAGCCCGATTGGACACAGATGTTTTTTTCTTTGGCTTTTTTTGCTGCTTCCAGGATTCTTCTGATACCCGGTCCATCCACTGCCGCCGGTTTCTCACAGAAGATATGTTTGCCAGCATCAACAGCGGCTTCGAAATGAAGGGGACGAAAACCGGGAGGCGTAGTCAGTATCACTACATCCACACCCGAATCAATCACCTTTTTATACGCATCAAAACCGACGTATTGGTGTTCGGGACTGACATTGGCTTTCTCTCCATGCAGTTCCTTCAGATTCTTGAGCGACTTATCCAACTGATCGCGAAAAGCGTCGCCCATGGCATGAAGTACTACGTTAGGGTCTGCAGATAAGGCCTGGCTGGCTGCTCCGCTGCCGCGGCCGCCACAACCAATTAAACCGACTTTTAAGGTGTCTACATTATACTTTCTGCCTGATGACCCCGCCTGAATAATATTGAAAGGTACTGCTGCTGCCGTGATGGCCATTCCTGAAAGTTTAAGGAATGTTCTTCTCTTGGGATTGCTCATGGAGGCAATATAAAATTTATTTGGCAAAAAAATGGAATGCACCTCCGGCATCCGATTGTCAAAGCATAAATTTAAAAATATATCTTTGATGAACACTTGATTCTATAAAATTTTAACCTTCCGGATATGAGAATTTCATGCACCGTATTGCTTATTTTTTTTCAAACAATAATCGCCTCAGCACAGTACAAAAAATATGAAGCACCGACAGAGAAAGATGTGATAGCTAATATAGCGCGCTGGCAGGACATGAAATTCGGGTTGTTTAT
>JACFNM010000682.1 GCA_019454915.1 Chitinophagaceae bacterium | reverse complement strand
AGGGCAAGGCAGGTGTATCCCTGGTGGTAGGTTATGATAAACGTTTTTTGTCTGAGCATTTTGCCGCAAATGTGGCTGAAGTGTTGGCGGCCAACCAATTTAAAGTGTTGTTAACCGATGGCCCTACCCCTACACCGGTGATCTCTTATGCCATTGTGAGTCATAAAGCCGCCGGAGCTATCAATATTACCGCGTCTCACAACCCCCCAACCGATAACGGTTTCAAAGTTCGTAATGAATTTGGCGGCGCAATTGCTCCCAGCGGGTTAAAAGAGATTGAAAGCCTAATCCCCGATGCTGTGGAAGATGTGCGCCGTATGCCGTATCAAGAAGCCATAGACCACGGGCTCATCCAACTCTTTGATGCAGCTCCGGCATATATTGAACATTTGAAAGACCTGATCGATTTACAGCCCATCCGTGAGGCGGGCTTGAATATCCTGGTTGACAGCATGTGGGGCAACGGGGCGGGCTGGTTCCCGCGTTTGCTGGCCGGTGGGAAAACAAAGATCACCGAAATCCACAATATTCGCAACCCCATCTACCCCGAGATGGCTCGTCCGGAACCCATCCCGCCCAACGTGAACGTCGGTTTGCAGACCACGGTTGATCTTAAGGCAGACGTATTAATCGTAACCGATGGGGACAGCGACAGGATTGGGATCGGAGACGAAACAGGCCGTTTCGTCAACCAGTTGGAAGTGTACGGCCTGCTGGCTTATTATCTGCTTGAAATCCGCAAGGAACGCGGGCCAATCGTAAAAACGCTTTCCACAACGTGCATGTTAAATAAACTGGGCCAAATTTACAACGTTCCCGTGTATGAAACAGGGGTAGGATTCAAGTTTATTGCCCCCAAAATGCTAGAAACCAATGCCATGATCGGCGGCGAAGAATCCGGCGGGTACGCGTTCAGGAACAACGTACCGGAGCGGGATGGTATTTTGGCAGGTCTGTATTTCCTTGACTTCATGGTGAAAACGGGTAAAAAGCCATCTGAACTGCTGCAGATGCTTTTTGATTTGGTTGGAACGCATTATTACGACCGCGAAGACCGCCTCTTTTCGGGCGACCGGGCCGCGCGAGAAAAACGCATCCTCGAAGCCAACCCTGCCGTGATCGGCGGATTAAAGGTAACCGGATTAGACACAACGGATGGGTATAAGTTTAACCTGGAAGACGGGGGATGGCTTTTGGTTCGATTCTCTGGAACAGAGCCGGTTTTACGCGTTTATACTGAGACAACTCACAAAG
>JACFNM010000681.1 GCA_019454915.1 Chitinophagaceae bacterium | reverse complement strand
TAAACGGGTTTGGGTGTTTTCTATAATTCAACCATCTATATTCCGCATGATGCTGACGGCGGTGGATTGGTGAATCGCCTTTATCGGAGTGTTCGTAATGTTACCGTGAAACAAAAAGCGGCCACCATAAAAAAATATACGCAATTATCAGCCGGTAATCTGCTTGATATTGGCTGCGGTACCGGCACTTTTATGTATGCGATGGCGCAAAGAAATTGGAAGGTAACAGGAGTGGAACCGGATGGCGATGCAAGGGATACGGCAAAAGCATTGTATGGTATGGAGGTTTTTCCGCCGGAACATTTGTTTTCTCTGCCTCCCGGAAGTTTTAACGCCATAACGCTTTGGCACGTACTGGAACATATTCACCGGTTGCATGAATACATCGAACAGATGAGAAAGCTGTTGGCAGAGAACGGTATTATTTTCATAGCGGTACCTAACTACACCAGTTGGGATGCGCGAAAGTATGGAAGGTATTGGGCAGGATATGATGTTCCCCGCCATCTGTATCACTTTTCTCCTCAATCAATGGAACTGTTGATGCAGAAGCATAGTTTGCAGGTGGTGAAACAGCTACCCATGTGGTTCGACAGCTTCTATGTGGATATTTTAAGTTCAAAATATAAGCGGGGTCACATTCAATACCTGCCCGCGGGAATTCACGGACTGATATCTAATATCAATGCCTTAGGCAGGAGAAAGGAATGTTGTTCCCTGATCTATGTGATAAAATAGTTTTTAATGGCATTGAATATACTTAATGACAGGCCGGGTCTCCTGTTTCTTGTGATCGCCGCTTTCTTTGCTTCCAATGCTTTAATTGCTGAATGTATCGGAGGAAAAATTTTTTCTCTGGAAAAAGTTTTTGGCTTTGAACTCCTGAACCTGACTCTTTTCGGTCATAGCGGGCTGTCCTTTAGCTTGACCTGCGGTGTCTTGCTTTGGCCATTGGAGTTCATCATAACCGATATAGTCAATGAATACTATGGCCCGCGGGCCGTGAAAAGAATTAGCTACATTGCCGTTGGACTGATTGCTTATGCTTTCCTGATGTTTTTCATCACCATTCAGATTCCCGGAGCCGACTGGTGGATAGGTTCGAAGTCTGAAGAAGGACTGCCGGATCTTCAGTTGGCATTTAATGGGGTGTTGGGACAGGGCATGTGGATTATATTAGGAAGCCTGGTTGCATTTTTAGTGGGTCAGTTGGTAGACGTATTTGTTTTCCAACAGATCCGAAAGGTGACGGGT
>JACFNM010000125.1:7030-10516 GCA_019454915.1 Chitinophagaceae bacterium | reverse complement strand
GGTAAATTAGCTATTCTTGGCGGAAAGCCCGTACGCGCTGCCGGGCCCATCGGCCCCAATTGGCCTTATGTGGATAACCGGATGGTGGAAGGGATAGTAAAGACAACCCAAAGTGGCGTATGGAGCCGGATACAACGAGGAGCCAAAACGCCGGAATTTGAAAAAGATTTTGCCGCCCTGATAGGTTCGAAATACAGTGTGGCTACAGGCTCCGGCACCCAGGCGCTGAGCACCTGCGTATATGCTTTGGGAATAGGTCCCGGCGATGAAGTAATCACATCGCCTTATACTGATTTCGGCACCATATCTTCTATTCTCTCGGCATACGCATTACCGGTATTGGTAGATATAGAACCCGATACCTACCAGCTTGACCCCAATGAAGTAGAAAAGAAAATAAACGGAAATACCGTAGCCATCATGCCTGTACATATTTTCGGGGTAGCCTGTAATATGGAACGGATAATGTCTATAGCAAAACGCCGCAATCTGAGAGTTATTGAAGATGCCTGTCAGGCTGCGCTGGCCAGGTATCAGGGAAAAGCATTGGGTACCATCGGAGACCTGGGGTGTTTTAGTTTTCAGGCCAGCAAAGCAATAGCTTCCGGTGAAGGAGGGGCGGTAGTGGGTGATGATGAAGTGTTGATGGATAAATGTTATACGGTGCAAAATCGGGGTAATTCACGTAAAGGAACTTTTGATTTGATAGGTCCCAAATACAGGATTACCGAATTTCAGACGGCTATTCTGGAGGGACAGTTACCGGGTGTTAGAGATAGGTTTGAGAAGCGAAATGACAATGCAAATTACCTGAGAGGGAAATTAAAAGATTTCGCAGCATTAAAGCCGCAACGATTCTATCCCGGTACAGAGAGTGGCGCATATTATCATTTTGGGATGACTTATAATAAGGAACTGTGGGGCGTGGATAGGAGTAAGTTCCTGAAAGCCATACAAGCCGAAGGGGTAGGTCTTGGATCCTATATACCATATCAGTTAAATAAAGAACCCTGGATAGATTATATACTGGGATTAAAGAGCTATCAAAGATTGTATTCAGCAACACGATTAAAGGAGTACCGGGAAAGCCTGGATTTGAAGAATAATGAAAAAGTAATCAAAGAAACAATGGTTTCTTTCAGCGGCTCGGGACCATTACTGGCCGACCGAAGTGAAATGGACAATATCTATGATGCGATCATGAAGGTGTATGAAAACCGGGATAAGCTGAAGACAATTTAAATACTGAAAGCCTTTTTGCGACGGATCGGATCGGTTGGCGTGGAAGAGCGCTGATTTTCTGTTTAATTCTCGTAATTTCCGGGTAATGAAAAAATTATCTTTATCTGTTGTTATCTTGTTGTTCTTTCCTACCCTGTTGTTTGCCCAGCTTCAACGTCCATATAAGTTATCCGAGCTGAATCAAAATGGGATACCGCGTTTACTGGACGGTATAACAACGGTTCAGCAATGGGGCGAAAAAAAAGAAGAAATCCGGAGGAGCTGGCTTGCTTTTCTCGGGGCTCTTCCTGACAGGCCGGCCGTCCAGTATAAGATTGAAGCTGAAACCACATTGAAGGATCATATCAGGCAGAAGATAGTGTTTAATACGATATATGATGATTCAGTAACGGCATTTCTATTGATACCTCAGTCGGTCAAATCAAAGAAAACGAAGGCTCCTGCAATACTGGCTTTGCAGCCTACAAACGAACAGGGTAAAACGTCAGTGGCTACACCCTTCAAAGAAAATAATGTAAACCGATACTATGGTTATGAACTGGTTTCGCGGGGCTATGTAGTATTAGCGCCTGATGATTTAACCTCAGGTGAGCGGGTGTACCCGGGTCAAAAAGCCTTCTACAGCGCTCCATTCTATAAAAAATATCCTCATTGGAATATTATTGCTAAAACACTCGTTGACCACATGCAGGGAGTCGATCTGTTATCCGGCCTCGGGTATGTGGATGCGGATCGTATTGGAGCAATCGGCGTTTCATTCGGCGGGTATAATAGTTTTTTTCTTTCATCCGTTGATTCGCGGATAAAGGCGGTCGTTCCGATTTGCGGACTCAGTCCTTTTACCGGGGATGCTAACCCACAACGCTGGGGTATTCGTGACTGGTACACACATTTTCCGAAAATGAATGACTACTTAAGTAAGGACGAGGTGCCGTTTGAAATGAATGAGATTATAGCGCTTTCTGCTCCCACACCAATGTTTTTTTATGTTGCACAAAATGACCATATTTTCCCGCATTGGCAACGGATTGCTGAGACGCTGAATGATGTCTATAGTTTATATGACTGGTTGGGATATAGCAACCGCTTTCAATATTCCATTGGCCCGGGAGATCACGACTTTCCTGTAGAAATCAGAAAATGGGCTTATGATTTTTTGGATCAAAACCTGAAGCCGGTCAAATAATAAATCTATTCGGCTTGATGAATTTTCATATTTGCTTCTTGAAAAAAAGAAGTATATTTCAGTGACTTATAGCTGTTATATTGAATTCATTTCGTACTTGAAAGATAAACTGTCATATGAGGAAAAGGATTTGCTTCGCCAGGTTGCTGCGGGCAATGAAGCTGCTTTCAGAAAGTTATTGCATTTGTATGGTGATCGTTTCTATGCCGTTGCCAAAAAAATGACCCGCTCTGAAGACGTAGCTAAAGATATCGTGCAGGACGTTTTTATTAGTATATGGGAAAAGCGACGGGTTCTGAACGACGTTAAGAATCCTGCCTCGTATTTTTTTACCATCATTTACAGGCGTATATATACCCATTTCCGGAAGATAGCTTCCGAAAGAAATGTGTTACATATCGTTTCCGCAGAAAGTCAATATGAAAGCCCGCCGGAAGATAAAGTGTTGGCAAAAGAAGATCAGGAACTAATAAACGCTGCAATTGCTCAACTGCCACCCAGGCAGCAACTGGTATTCCGGTTAAGTAAACAGGAGGGGTTGAGCCGGGAAGATATTGCGATGCGATTAAATGTATCGCCCAACACGGTCAAAAACCATCTGGCGGATGCTATAAAGTCCATCAAAATATTCCTGCTTAAATCTTACAATTTGCTGATTATCCTGTTTTTTTTCAAAAAAGATCTTTTCGGGTAGTACAATGGGCGTACTTGTGCTACTGTCTTTTACAAGTGGGGCTAAATAACACTGCATGGAATCGTACAAAGACAGGATTCAGTATTTATTGGAAGCATATATTACCGGCCAGGCTGATGCCAACGAAGAAAATGAGTTGTTGCATCGGCTTCTGGAAGCGGAAGGAGAAGAAGAATTACGAAGCTTTATACTGGACGTATGGAATCGGTATCACCCGGTTATGGATAAGTCCAGCTTAGACTGGAATGACGTTTTTCATCACGTAATGCTTTCTCAGGAATTAAAGGGGAGCGCAAAGCGGAAGAGCCTGTTTCGGATGGGATGGGCTGCAGCCGCGATAATTGCGATGGTTATGGCAACCGGA
>JACFNM010000125.1:0-7020 GCA_019454915.1 Chitinophagaceae bacterium | reverse complement strand
ACGTATTTCTTGTTTTTCAACAGGAAAGAACCTTCCCCTAACCGTTCACCGGCAGAATCGGTGTTACATGATGTTGCTCCACCCGCCAATAACAAAGCAATACTTACGCTTGCAGATGGGACGACTATCAGGATAGACAGCGCCGGTAATGGAACGTTGGCATTGCAGGGCGGGGTACGGATTGTGAAGGCTTCGCGGGGAGAAATCAGTTATAGCGGTACACAAGAAGTTGCCGGTGATAATGTTCTCAGGGTGCCAAAAGGCAGCTGGCCAATAAGTGTAATACTCTCCGATGGAAGCAAAGTGTGGCTTAATGTGGGATCAACTTTGCGTTATCCGGTTTTCTTTTCCGGTAAGGAGAGGAGAGTGCAGATCAGTGGCGAGGCCTATTTTGAAGTCGCGCATCGGGATGATCACCCGTTTGTAGTTGAGCATAACGAAACAGAGGTGGAAGTGCTGGGTACTCATTTTAATGTAAATACCTATGAGGATGAAAGCGCCGAACGGATTACTCTATTGGAAGGCTCCGTAAGGGTGAAGAAAGTTGCTGATAGCCGGGTTTTGCGACCGGGTCAGCAGGCGAAGCTTTCCAATGCGCAGCATACGATAAAAATACTGGATAGCGTGGATGTGGACGAAGTAATAGCATGGAAAGATAACCAGTTCAAATTTGGAGAAAGTACGAGTATTGGTACCATTATGCGACAGATATCGCGTTGGTATGACGTGGATATTGAATATGGAGGACACGTGGATCAACATTTCTGGGGTTCCATTTCAAAGGATGTGAATTTACTCCAGGTGTTGAAAGTATTGGAAGCCACCGGAGGAGTCAGGTTTAAAGTTGAAGGAAGGAAAGTTGTTGTTTTTCCGGTGGTATCATAAAGAGCATAACCAGGAATAAAAAACCGGGAAGTGTTGGCTTCACAACCCGGCGATTTGTTTCTGTTAAGTAATAAACAGGCGTGCAGCCCTAAAACTTTAACCAAAAACCAGACAAAGTTATGAGATTTAAGATTTCATGTTTTTTCCGGTGTCACTTTTCCGGAATACCAAAACAAATGCACAAGAGTATGAAACTGCTTGCTTTTATTTTATTAATGACAAGCGCCCAGGTTATTGCAAGAGGTTATTCCCAGATTACTTTATCGGAAACCAATGTTCCTTTGCAAAAGGTATTTAATGAGATACAAAAGCAAAGCGGATACGACTTTGTGGCGACTTATGAGATACTGAAAGAAGCGGGGAATGTTACAGTAAAAGTGAAAAATGTGTCACTCGAAAGAGCGCTTGAGGAATGCCTGAAAGGGAAGCTCCTGACATACGTGATAATTGGCAGAACGGTGGTGGTTAAAGAGGCAGAAGGTAAAAAGTATCTCCACACAGTTGAAAGTGAAAGCATTCCGGCAGCCTTACCGCCGCCACCTGTTGAAATAACCGGAAGAGTTGTAAACGAACAGGGTGAGCCACTGCAGAACGTATCGGTAATGATAGTCGGTACTAAAACAGGAACCATAACCAACAGTGAGGGCGCTTTTACCTTATCCGCTCCCGATGATAAGAATATCGTGTTGGAAGTCTCGAGCGTGGGATTTTTAACACAGCGGGTAAACGTAAGCGGGACAGCAAGCGTTCGTATTGTTTTGTTGCCGGATGCCCAAACGATAGGAGAAGTAGTCGTTACTGCCCTGGATATTTCAAAACAGGAGAAACAGCTGGGATTTTCCGTTGCTGTGGTTAAAGGCAGCGAACTGGAAGCGACAAAGCAATTGAATCCCATCAATTCTCTGATGGGAAAAGTGGCAGGGGTACAGATTGATCAAAGCGCAGCAGGTCCCTTTGGCAATTCAAGAATAGTCATCAGGGGTAATTCAACGCTTGGGTCGAATAATCAACCGATTTTTGTGGTGGATGGGGTGATTGTTGACAATGATGCCGTTTCCGGTGGCCGGGATTTTGGTAATGACCTGGCAAACTTAAATAGTGAAAACTTTGAGAGTGTTTCGATACTCAGGGGTTCTGCCGCTGCCGCTTTATACGGGTCAAGAGCCATCAACGGCGTGGTTCTTATTACCACAAAAAAAGGAGTTAAACAGAAAGGCGTGGGCGTTGAAGTCTCACAATCCGTGATGGTATATCATCCATATAAAGGGCCCGAATTTCAGAATGAATATGGCGGCGGATCAGTAGGTGCATTTTTTACGGACGCGCGTAATCCTGACTATCAGCCCAATCAGATGTGGACAACCAAAGTATTTCCAATTGACCCGATTACCAATGAACCCTATATCGACCCGGCAATAAATCGTGAAAATGAAAACTGGGGGCCCAGATTTAATAACCAGATTGTTCGGAATTACGACGGTACCATGACAGAGTATAAGGCAGTACCTAATAATTTTCTGGATGCATTTAAGAATGGAACACTATCAACTACCAGTATTTCTTTTTCCGGAGCAAGTGATAAGACGACCTACAGATTTTCGGCTGTGCATGACGATCAGAAAGGTATTTCGGTGAACAATGATTTGAAAAGAAATACACTCAATTTAAGGGTAACGCATAACCTGACAAAATGGTTAAGTACCGATGTAAGTGGTGGTTATACATCGAGAGATAATACGAATCCGATAAACCTTGCCACAGCGCCATATGTGAATACGTTTGCCGGTGATAACTGGGGATGGGCGTTTACCTGGAATTTTCCCAGGAATTATGATACCAGGTACTGGAATCAACCATCTAAGTACACCAGTGAATTATTTGGCGGTGCGCCGAGGGCAACTAATCCACTTGAAACCAATAAGGTGATGTCGCCTGAATTTTGGTTTAACATGCACAATACTGTTTCCACTTTGGAGAGCAGAAATGTTATGGGACGATTTGCTTTAAATGCTAAACTGACTGATTGGGCTAATTTTAGTGTGCAGGCCAATCTTAATAACAACTATGATAAATATGAGAATAAAGAGCTGGGCTTTTTCTCGAATTTTAGCGGAGGTTCTTATACGTTGAATCAATCTAAGAAAGAAAGCAATCTTATCAAAGGTATCGTGACCTTCAATAATATCAAAGTAGTGAAAGATTTAGCGTTTAGCGGTTTCATGGGAGGAGAAATGTACAGCTCTATCAGTTCGTTTACGCAAGGAACTACCTCTGGTGGGCTTATGGTACCGGGGAACTATTTTCTTTCCAACTCGGTTAATGCACCTGTTGTTAGCGGAGGCATAAGCTACAATAAAAAGATTAACTCCGTTTATGCCAGTGCGGATTTTGATTTTAAGAATCAGTTATATCTCGCTACCACCTGGCGTGGCGACTGGTCATCCGCTTTAACTTACCGGGATGGTACCGGTAATAATTTCTATCATTATCCTTCCGCAAGTCTTTCATGGATTGTTTCGGAAACATTCAATTTACCCGCCGTCATTTCTTTTGCTAAGTTGAGAACAAACATTGCCGTCTTAGGAAAAGATACTGATCCTTTCGTAATTAATCCGGGGTATATCTTTGCCGGAAAATCTATAGGCCTCCCGGGTGATCCTACTAAAGCCACCTTTAGCTCGAGAAGTACTTTGTCGCCAAATCTGAAACCAGAAAGAAAAGTATCCGAAGAAATTGGACTGGAAATGCGCTTTTTAAACAATCGTTTGGGTTTCGATATCACTTTATACCAGGATAATACTTATGACCAGATTATTGATATTTCAACTCCTGTTGAATCGGGCGTATCCGGCGTAAAGGTTAATGCAGGTAATATTCAAAACAGGGGTGTGGAGATTTCTTTGGATGGGACTCCTATATCCCGGAAGGATTTTCGCTGGAATTCCCGTTTAACCTTCGCCAGGAATAAGAACCTGATTGTATCACTGGTAGAAGGAAGAACCGAGTACTCACTTGGCGGCGGTGTTGAATATGTGAGTTCCTGGGCGGTTGTGGGAAAATCGTATGGCACGATCCGGTCGACTATACAGTCCTTAAAATATAACAATCCGTCCAATCCATCGGATCCGAAAAACGGGATGACGGTGTTGGCCTGGAGAAATGACGCCCGTGCCGCCTTCCCTCAAAGAAGCAATGCATATCAGGACATCGGAGATATTAATGCAAAATTCAGAGCCGGATTCTCTAATGACTTTACGTATAAGAACTGGTCGCTGAATGTATTATTGGATGCAAAAATCGGAGGGGATATGGCGATGTCAGCGATCCGGCGGGGAACCCACACAGGTGTACTCCCGAATACCTTGTTTGGGAGAGATGCCGACCACGGTGGAATAACCTGGACGAGCGAATTTGATGGTATTACATACGATGACGGGATGCTGATTGACGGCGTTTTCGCAGACGGTCAGAAGGTGTCGCAGCCGGACGGTACTACTGCTGACGTAGGCGGGATGACATTTTTAGAAGCTTATAAGGCGGGACTGGTTGAGCCGACGCATGCACCGCAGTATTATTATCGCTACGCTTCCTCTTCAACGGGCGTATCTGATTTCTGGATAGTGGAAAGCTCCTGGATTCAATTGCGCCAGGTGGCACTTTCCTACAGGCTCCCGCAAGCGATAGCAAACAAGCTCAGGATGAATGCTATCTCCGTGAGCCTGATTGGCAGAGATCTCCTCTATCTTTATAACTCTTTACCTTTTGATCTAAATCCTGCCTCTTACAATTCTAACCTGACTTCTGCAGTAGGCGAACAGGGTTTTCTGCCGATGATTCGATCAATAGGCGGTTCAATAAAGATTAGTTTCTAATGGTCTTTTTTCGAGGTAATTTAAAAAAATGAGTATGAAAAGGAATTATTTATCTGTCATAATATTTATCGTATTCTTTGGCTTTTTTGTCAGCTCCTGCACAAAGAATTTTGAAAATATCAATGTTAATCCCAATGTTATTTCCGACGTAGATGTAAGACTGCTCTTCACCTCAGCCGTAGAGCCTATGTTAACGTCTTATGGAGGAGAATATACCAGCGAAGGGTTTGCCCATTTTTTATCGGCAGCGCAAATGGTAACCGGCCAAAACTATTCCGTAACTACAACAGGTGTTAATGGACGCTATAGTCGTTTTTACGTCAATGTCCTTCCAAATCTAATGGAAATGCGGAGATTAATTGCACTTAAGCCCGATAAAGAGAAGTATGAACAGATCAATGCCATCACCTTTATCCCTCAGGTGATGATGGCATTAAAGGTGAGCGACATGAATGGATCTATTCCATATACTGAAGCCAATCAGGGACGGTTTGAATCAAACTACAGCCCAAAATTTGATAGCCAGGAAGCATTATATTCTACATGGTTGGGCGAGTTGTCTGCCGCGATAGCCACACTTCAAAAGAATTTGTCAAACCAGGTATCTTTAGGGAATAATGATATCTTTTATAGAGGAGACGTAACGAAATGGATTAAACTGGCTAACGCATTGAAGTTAAGGATTGCCGCCAGATATGAGAATCAGGATCCGGCGAAAACCAGTCAGATATTTAAAGAGGTAATGACGGATGCTATTGGCCCGCTTAGCTCCACAGATGATCAGCTCGAGTATTCTAATCCCAACTATTATCCATTCCTGATAGATGGCTATAATATTGATATCTATAGCCGCCATTATGCGGTGGGCTCTGCCGTAGAGTTTCTCAAAGTTTCGGAGGATCCGCGTCTCGGGCTTTATTACGACAAAAACGGACTTCCTGAAACCTTTAAGGATACATTAATCAAGTATGGCAAAACCCTGCCTTCCTGGATTGACGTGAATGATCCCAAAATAATGTATCAGGGAGGGCCGGCAGATTTCCAATCTAATCCACCGGTGAGCACCTATTTTGTGAATCCTTTTGATGCCGGCGGCTCAAACAGGTATCAATTAATTTCTACAATAAACAGGAAATTCTTTGCTCCAACAGTAGACGGAGGAAGCGGGGTGGTCATTGATGTCTCGTTTTCCTTTGCCGAAGTTTGTTTACAAATAGCCGAATTCATACAAAAGGGTTACGGCAACGGAATTGATACGAAGGGTACTGTAGCAGATTGGTATTATAAAGGTATTCGAGCTTCAGCCAGAACGGCTAATGAGAAGGCGATTTCGGCGAACTCCCCGTCCTATTCAAATATTGATGATTTGGTGGATATTCATTTGGATAATCCCAGGGTGAAATTAAACGGAACGAATGACTTGGAGAAGATTTATATTCAGCAACTCATGGATTTCTATACCAATCCTAATGAAGCTTTTACACTGATTCGCAGAACAGGGTACCCGAAATTCGGTTCTACTTTACTGGCGCGCGAACCCATCAGTAATATCTTGCCAAGGAGATGGTGGACCAGTGATCCGGGTGAAATCAACAGGGCAAACTGGAGCGCAGCCATGACCGAACAAGGCTTTACACCTAATGATTTTACAGAAGAAAAATTAAACGCTGAGCGCATCTGGTTTGATAAGAAATCGCCGGATTTTGGAGAAGGGAATTGATGGATTAAATGAAGGTCAGGGCAATATGAGCGCGTTTTGGAGAGTAAATTCCTACTCTGCAGCGCGCTCTTTTTTGTTTATAATAACAGGAGGGTTTATTACCTTTAATCATTGGGTATTTGAATAATCTTAATACAGTAAGAATGATCGAACGTAAACAATTCATACGCCAGTTGGGAATGGGGCTGATGACCGGAGCCTTTTCCGTCAATAGTTTGTTTAATCAGTTACATGCGGCAGAATTTGCGTCGGTAAATGATAAGGTCAGGTATCGCTCTCCGTTAGATGTGGCGGCTGATGAAGATTATTGGAGTGTCATTCAACGGGCTTATTCCGCCAGCCCCGGTATTATCAATTTGAATAACGGTGGTGTCAGCCCTTCACCGATTGTAGTACAGGAGGCTGTTGAACGGTATAACAAAATGATCAATGAGGGCCCCTCCTATTTCATGTGGGAAATTTTAGACCAGGGAAGAGAACCTCTACGGGAAAAGCTGGCAGGACTTGCAGGATGTAGTGCTGAAGAGATTACATTCAACCGAA
>JACFNM010000680.1 GCA_019454915.1 Chitinophagaceae bacterium | reverse complement strand
TCCATACCCTATTCAGAAGCAATAAGAGGGAGGTATGATGCCGACTACAGCCCGGTTTATGATCCGCAGGAAACACTGTTCAACACCTGGCTATCGGAGTTGGATAATGCGATTGGTATTTTGTCCAATAATTCGCTTTCAAACCAGGCTGACTATGGCAGTTCAGATATATTTTACAATGGCGACTGGACTAAGTGGGTTAAGCTGGCGAATACGTTGAAGTTGAGGATAGCGGCAAGATTAGAAAACCAAAATGCTGCAAAGACAAAGGAAATATTTGCGCAGGTGATGCAGGACGCTATCGGCCCCATTGACAATGATGATGCTCAGCTAAAATATACCAATCCGAACTTTTCGCCTTTTGGTCAGGATATCAATTACAGAAGCGTAAGGTATGGCAGTACTTCGATTATCAATTTCATGAAATCGGCTAACGATCCACGACTGCCTATGTACTTTGAAGCCAACGACCTAACCGGTAATTATCAGGATACTCTCGCAAAGTATTCAACAGGCCTGCCAGCATTTATCAATCCTGCTGATCCCCTGATTCGGTACCAGGGAGGTCCCGCAGACTGGACCACCAATCCAACGGTAGCCGGTTTTATAAGTAATGCCTTTGCGGTGGGAAGTACTGATCCCGGAAATACGATATCGCGGTATTTTTTGATTAGTCCGATAAATCGTCATTTCTTTTCTCCCCGCTATAATGGAGCGACCGGAAATTATACAGATGTGTTAGTCACCAATGCCGAGTCCTGCTTCCTGATTGCTGAATTCATTGAAAAAGGATATGGTAGTGGGGTGAATACAAAAGGTACGGCAGAAGACTGGTATAATAAGGGGATTACTTCTTCTATTAAAACTATGAATGATATTGCGGCAGTCGCGGAGTCTGGCACAGGGTTTAGCGGAGATGGAGCTGCTGAGATTAACGCCTACCTGAGCAATCCCAACGTTGCCTTCAATGGCTCAAATGATTTGGAGCGCATCTATATTCAGCAATACCTGAATTTTTACAGAAATGCTTCGGAGGCTTTCGTCTTTGTCCGGAGAACCGGATATCCGAAGAATGGCTCTGCTTATTATGCCCGCGAGCCATTTAATGAAGAGATACCACGTCGCTGGTGGCTTGGCGATCCCGGAGAAGTGAACAGGGAAAATTGGAGCGCGGCGTTGAGCGCCCAGGGTTTTACGCCCAATGCACAGGATGTTCCTACTTTGAGCAGTCAACGAATTTGGTATGATAAAAATGCACCCG
>JACFNM010000679.1 GCA_019454915.1 Chitinophagaceae bacterium | reverse complement strand
AATCCGTGTTGTTGATAAAGCGGAAGCTCCTCTATTTCCATCAAAACCAAGAAAGAAATTAAACGTCCTTCTATCGGTCGTGGTAGGCTTAACATTTGGAACAGGCCTTGTATTTTTCCGTGAATATATGGACAACACGGTCAAAACTCAGGAAGAAATTGTCCAGTGTACGAGTATGCCGGTTCTCGGCACGATACCGTATATGAAATCATTAAAGAAAGAGGGGGTGCTGGCTTTATCCGGCAACGGAAAATCTCCGGGGCAGAAGAATCAGAAAGGCGGTTATTATTATCACACCAATTCCGATTGTATTATCAACCGGTTGCCTTTTATGCAGACAGGAATGAGCGGGCAGGCCATGATGGTAGGAAGCGCCACGCCGGGGGAGGGTAAGACCACGGTTATTACAAAATTGGCAGTAAGTATGGCAAAGGGTGGGTTACGCGTGATAATGGTGGATGCGGACGTGTACAACACGAGTTTAAGCAATTTGTTTGGATTAAAAGATAATGAAAATGCCGGAATGTCAAATGCAATGGAAAAAATCCGGTCATGGCAAATACAGGATGGTTCTTTGTGCAATTGCAGTGTGGACGATCTTTTTTCCATTATTTCATTAAAAAAATTGAGCGGAGAGCTGACTGTTTCCAACGAATTACAAAAGATTACCACCATCTTTGAAAATGGCAACCTTTTTCATATTGACAATGAGGACACTCCATTTACCAACAGATTGGGAACGATGCTCCTGCGAGGGGGTTTTATCAATGAGACCCAGTTGAAAGACGCCATGGAACGAAACCAGCGCACGAAATTGCCGTTGGGATATATCCTCATCAATGCGGGCTATATAAATCAGGAACAATTAAAAGGTCCTATCAAATTGCAGATAGAAGAACATCTCCAGAAACTATTCAGTTGGAAAGAGGGAACGTATTCATTCAAACCGGGAAGTATAGAAACGTACGAAGATAAAAGGGTATTTTTCCAGGAGGACTTTACTCCGGTGATCAACCGTTTGGGGCGTTTGGGGGGAAGCAGATTATTGGAACGTGAGATATTATCGAACGTGACAACGTTAAATGGCTCAAATATCTCACTCCTGCGATTTGGAACCGGGGAGATTTTTCCGGAAGGAAGGACCTATTTTCAGCTTTTTGAAAAATTCCTGAACCTGTTGAAACAACGGTATGACGTGGTGCTTGTGGATACACCGCCCTTGTTAAACGCAACGGGCAGTGTTACTCCATTACTGCCATTG
>JACFNM010000678.1 GCA_019454915.1 Chitinophagaceae bacterium | reverse complement strand
TGATGGCTGCTATCAGCAGGGAAGTCAGTAAACCCACTTCCGTTGAGGCGATAGTTGTGATACCCGCTATCCACCAAATTAACAAACCGGTAATAATGGTAGTGAGTAAAACGCCAACCGTCGCTAAAATCACGCCCTGCGAAATAACCGGCTTAATCTCTTTGAATTGAGTATCCATTCCGCCGGAAAAAAGAATGATACACAAAGCGACGGTGCTAATGGCATGTGCTGCATGAATATTATTAAAAGGTATTCCGAGCCCGTCACTTCCACTGAGCATCCCTACGGTGAGGAACAAGAGCAAGGCGGGAACGCCAAAGCGGGAGCTCGCTTTTCCGGCCAGAATACTAAAGAAAAAGAGTACTGAAACGGCCAGTAATAATATCTCTATATTAATTTGCATGGAATAGTCTTACATTAGGTGGTTCCTGACTTACCAAACCGCTTCGCAGGTAGCCTTCATTTAAATATGGTATGCGTTCCGGCCTGGACTTTCAAAAATACTGAATCTCGCTTTGTTTGTTTTGCAATTTTAATAGTATATGGACTAAGTGAAAGAGATTAAAATTTGAAAAAAATATATAATAATATGACAACAAAGAAAACAACGGGCCCTCAAAGATGAGGACATCTAACTCCTCTGGTAGGCGAATGGGAAGGCAACGCAGGTGTTGACCTTTCCTATCACAATAAAGATGATGAGACTTCAGAAACCGGTTATTTTGAAAAAGCATGGTTCCGTCCCATACCCGTTCAGGAAAATGGGAAGCAATCATTAGAAGGATTGACATACCAAATGACGGCACGGCGGGACGGAGAGGAAGCTATGGATCCTTTTCATGATGAAGTAGGTTACCTGTTATGGGAAAAGTCCACGGGACAGGTGATGCGGGTAGTCGTTTTCGGACGGGGGATAGCCATTATTGCAGATGGCGATGCAGGATCTCACGATAGTGAATTGCATTTTAGGGCCAAACCGGGAGATCCTTCCTACGGAATCCTTCAAAATAAATACCTGCTGAATCGTGCAGAAATTAAAAACTTCGAAAGCGTCTTTACCTTTCATGATGACGGTACTTTCAGTTACACTTCCGATCTGCTCTTAAAACTTACAGCTACCGGAACCGAGATGCATCACACAGACAAGAATACGTTACATCTGGCAAAAGTTACCATCCGGGGGTAAACAGTAATTAAGGAGAAGCTAACCTTCGTTTTTATGCTGTTAACTGAGGGTATGTTTCTGATGAAAGAATGGAAT
>JACFNM010000124.1 GCA_019454915.1 Chitinophagaceae bacterium | reverse complement strand
TTTTGATACTGCATGACCGCAACAACAGCACTATGCTTTCCTTACATAATTACTGCGGATAGCGAGGATAGCGAGTAAACCCCCGGCCTGATTCGTGTTTCGCGAATCGGTAACAGGATTGCGGATGAGGATGGTACCCGGAGACACGTATTACGGCGATGGCGTCTGTGCATTCGCCGGCCTGGACTATAGAATGACGCAATAGAGGCAATAGCATATAATCCTGTTTCTTTAACGCAATGACTTGAGTTATATCATTGTTATTATTGATGGGCGTCATTGCGAATCTCTCAATTAAAGCGTAGATTTGGAGGAAAGCCTCTGATATGAAAACCAGGATTTCCAATACCTTACCGATAGCAGACGAAAAGAGGGGCCATTGGCCCTCTGTCTCCATCATATTGCCATTTGAACCGGTTGTTGAACGTAAAGATGACCTGCAGAAAAGGTTACAAAAAGCCGTGAAGCGGGTGGAGTGGGAGATAGGTACGGGTTACGATGAGGACTTGGCTGATTTGGTGATGCTGAAATTGCGTAAAATTATTAAGTCGCTAAATTTCAGCACCTTTAAAAAAAGCATAGCCATTTATGTCTCCCCGGTATTTGAACGGGTGCTTTACCTGAATATTCCGGTGGAGGAAACCATCACCATCAACGAATCATTTTTTATAAGGGACATCGTGTACGCCAGAAAAGAAGAGCCAGCTTTCTTCTTGCTGGTATTGAGTGAGAGATGGAGTTCATTGTATGAAGGAAAGGCCGATAAACTGGTAAAGATAAAGACGAATGGCGCTGGAAATGTGTTATCCATAGATGCCGGTGATAAAATAAAAAACGCAGAGGACAATGACATTTCTTTTTTAAATCAGTTTATCAGGCATGTTGACGAGGGATTGTCTATTATGCTGTCTGCTATTCCTGTGCCCGTATTGGTTATGGGAAAACCAAAAATGTTGGATACTTTCAAGTTGGTAACGGTAAATGGCAATAGTGTTGTGGAGTATTTAGAGGTCAATCCCGGTAAAAGAAATGAACAGGATTTGTATAAGATGGTAGAGTCCTATATAAAAGATTGGGATAAGGTCAGGATAAAGCATTTGTATCATCAATTGGAAAAAGCCACCCGGGAAGGAAAGTTAACCAGCGGAATATCGGCTGTACAGGAGAGTGTAGCCCAGCAGCGGGGGAAATTACTGGTGTTGAGCAAGACGGTTGTTTCTAACCCTGACGTACTCGAAGGAGCGGATATGAGTGCACCGGATCGCTTTAATAAATTTTCCTGTGTCAGGCATGCTATTGATGATATCATTCTGAACGTATTAGAAATAGGAGGAGATACGATTATGGTGGAAGATGATGTACTCGGAGGGCAGCACATAGCACTGGTCATAGAAAGACACCAATATTACTAGGATTGCTGGTTGGGTTAAAGAACAAACGGTTGGCAACAAAAAAAGCTATATGAAGAAAATTATTGCAGTATTTGACGGATTAAAGTTTTCAAATAGTACCCGGGACTATGCAATACAAATGGCTTCAGAAAACAATGCACACCTCGTGGGGCTTTTTCTGGACGATCCATTTTATCAGAGTTATAAGGTGTATGACCTGATAGGAGAAGACGGGGGCATTTCTCCTGAGAAGCAGAAAAAATTTATTGAAGCAGATACCAGAAAAAGGGACAAAGCATCTGCTGATTTTGAAAAAGCCTGCAGGGCTGCGGGTATTCAATATACCATTCGCCATAATAAGGAAATTGCCAGCCAGGCATTGCTGCAGGAAAGTATTTATGCGGATATGCTGATCATCGGCGGGCACGAAACATTTACCAACCGGACGGAGCAGGCGCCGACCCGTTTTGTGAAAGATATCTTATCGGAGGTATTGTGTCCGGTAATGGTAACTCCGGTACATTTCACGCCTTTTGATCATCTCATCTTATTATTTGACGGACAACCTACTTCGGTGTATGCCATTAAGATGTTCAGCTATATGCTTCCCGCATTAAAAGAGCATCCTGCGAGGGTATTGTCGGTGAAGCCGATGGGGCAGTCTGGCCATCTGCCGGATAGCAAGCTGATGAAGGAATTTATGAAAAGACATTTCCCCAGGGCAACTTATACCATAATGAAAGGGCTGCCGGAAGTGGAGATAGTAAGCTATCTGAGAAAGGAGAAGTTGTCACCGCTTGTGGTGCTGGGCGCTTACCAACGCGGCATGGTGTCCAGGTGGTTCAGACAAAGCATGGCGGACCTGTTGATAAAAGAATTAAAACTTCCGGTGTTTATAGCGCATCACTAAACAAAAAGGCGGATATTACATTATCGTTTCGTCCTTCGGAGATCAATGAGGTTTGATCAGAAGGTAAGCGAAATGACTTACCATAAGGCTTAGATTCGGTTTGCATGGATTCAATTACGCATATTGCTTTGGGGGCGTGTGTGGGGGAGGCTTTTTTCGGCAGAGGATTTGGCAAGAAGGCCATGCTTTGGGGAGCGCTTGCCCAGAGCGCGCCTGATATTGATTTTGTGGCGGCTTTCTGGATGAATACCGATGAGTATTTACTGGCTCACAGGGGATTTACCCACTCCATCTTATTTGCGTTGCTATTGGCGCCGGTGTTGGGACTGGTGGCCGAGCGGATTCATCACCCCAGGAATATCCGGCTCGGTAAATGGATGCTTTTTTTCCTGACGGAGATAGGCATTCATTTGTTCCTGGACGGGTTTAATAACTATGGTGTGGGCTGGTTTGAACCCTTCAGCCATTACCGGGTTTCTTTTAATGCTATTTACGTTGCCGACCCCTTCTTTTCAGCGTGGGCTGCGATTGCAGTGATTTTGTTGCTTCGTCTTCATGCGTATCATCCCCGAAGGAGGTTTTGGTGGAGATTTGGGTTGATTCTTCCCCTGATGTATCTCGGTTCGTGCGTGATTAATAAACTGGTGATCAATTCAGAGGTAAAAGAAAACCTTCATAACCAGCATATCAGTTATAGCCGGTATTTTACTACCCCCGCGCCGTTTACTAACTTGTTATGGTATGTGGTGGCAGGGGATGACGATGGTTACCATGTGGGGTTTCGTTCCATACTGGACAAACGAAGAGATATGGATTTCACCTATTTCCCGCGAAACGATTCTTTATTAAAGCCCGTTGCCAATCATGAAGAGTTGCAGCATCTTATCCGTTTCTCTCAAAAATTTTATACGGCAGAAATGTGGGGGGATACGTTGGTGTTTAATGATTTGAGGTTTGGGCAGATAAAGGGCTGGCAGGATCCGAAGGGGCGATTTGTGTTTCATTATCTTCTCAATCATGAAGAAGACAATATGCTGGTGGTACAACGCGGAAGATTTGCCGGCTGGGATGAAAAGGTCTGGAAAGGATTCTTTAGGAGGATCTGGGGAAATTGACTGATATTATAAAAGGTTCATGTTATCGGCATAGCTTATGGCGCCGGCCGATAACATGAACCTTACAAAATTTGGATTGGGTAAATGAATTAACCTATTTTTTCCTTCGACTTTTTGTAGAATATCCAGAACATCACCGGAAATACCAGCAACGTTAAAATGGTTGCCGTGATGAGCCCGCCGATTATCACTACCGCTAAGGGTTTTTGACCCTCTGAACCGATGCCGGTAGACAACGCCGCCGGTAACAGACCCAGCATGGCCATCAAAGCGGTCATCACTACGGGCCTGGTGCGGACGGCAATTCCCTGGCGGATGGACTCGGATAGGGAAAGCTTGTTTCCCAGGTTTTGATGAAACGTGGAAATTAGTATGACGCCATTCTGTACGCAAATGCCGAATAGGGCGATGAAACCCACACCGGCTGAAATGCCAAAGTTGATACCCGTAATATGAAGCGCCAGTATTCCGCCAATAAGTGCAAAAGGTACATTGACCAATATTAACCCCGCATCTTTTACATTTCCGAAAGTGATAAACAGGAGAATAAAAATAGCCAGCAGGCTTACGGGCACCACCTGGGCAATGCGGTTGGTGGCTCTTACCTGGTTTTCAAACTCTCCTGCCCATTGGATAGAATATCCCCTGGGAAGCCGGACGTGCTGTCCCACATTATGCATGGCTTCCCGTATGGTACTGCCCAGGTCTCTTTCTCTAACGGTGAATTTTACGCCGATAAACCGCTTATTCTCATCCCGGTAAATGAAAGCAGGCCCCGTTAGTTTTTTCATCTCGGCAATACTGCTTAACGGTACCTTTCCTCCTTTCAGATTGGGTACCATCAGAGCCATCAGGTCATTTTCGTCTTTCCGGTATTCCGGACTATAACGGATACGTACGTCAAACTTCATTTCATCTTCGTATTTCCGGGTGGCCGTTTTCCCCCCGATGGCCATCTCAATAACAGCCTGTGCATCTGCTGTGGAAACGCCGTACATGGCCATCTTTTCTTCATCAAGCATTACGCTGATTTCGGGCTGGCCGATGTTGCGTAAAATACCGACGTCTTTGATCCCGCGAACATTTTCAATTTGTTTAAGCACCTCATCGGCGATGCCATTTAGTTTATCCAGGTCATCTCCGAATATTTTCACGGCATTGTTGGCATTCATCCCTGCCACCGCTTCGGCAACATTATCAATGATGGGCTGGGAATAATTATAGTTAATGCCCTGGAACACTTTGAGCTGCTTATCCATTTCTTCAATGAGCTCCTCGGTCGAAATCTTCCTGCTCCATTCTTTTTTAGGCTTTAGATTTACCTGCATTTGAACGTAATAGAAACCGCTGGGATCTGTTCCATCATTACTCCTTCCTGCCTGGGACAATACCCCGTTCACTTCCGGGAAGGCAGATATTTTCTTCCTCAGTTCTCCGGTAATGTGTACCGTTTCTTTTAAGGACATGCTCATAGGCATTTTTGCTTCCACCCATAGCGCTCCTTCGTTAAGCGGCGGCAAAAATTCTGTTCCCAGAAATTTGGCAGAAATAAGGGTGCCTCCCAGTATTATCATAGCTGCCACCAGGCTCTTTCTCTTGTGTCGAAAGCACCACGAGAAAGCGGTACCTACATTTCTATTGAAGAACTGAACGATCCGGTTATCTTTTTCCCGTACGTTCTTCCGTAACAAAATTGAACATAGAACCGGCACCAGGGTGAGCGTGTAAATGAGGGCCCCCAGCAGAGCAAAGCCTAAAGTCCAGGCCAAAGGAGAAAACATTTTACCCTCCACCTTCTGAAAAGTGAAAATAGGCAGGAGCGCGGTGATAATAATGACCTTGGAAAAAAATACCGCCTTGCCTAACCCGGTTCCGGTTCTTTTTAATAGCCCTGACTTGGATAGCTTATTGAATTTCTCCATGCCTGTTTTGTGTGACATACCCGCTAATGCCACAAACATACCTTCAACCATCACGACTGCTCCGTCAATGATAATACCGAAGTCAATAGCACCCAATGACAGAAGGTTGGCGCTCATTCCTTTTAAGCGGAGGCAAAAAAATGCAAAGAGGAGAGCGAGGGGTATGATGATGGCGACGATAAACGTGGTACGCCAGTCTGCCATGAAGATTAGCACGATCACCGTTACCAGAAGGATGCCTTCTAATACGTTATGCGATATGGTTTCCGTGCAATAGTCCATAAGTTGGTCACGGTCATAGAAGGTTTCCATTTTGACATCAGGCGGGAGAATTTTGGTATTGAGTTCATGAATTTTGTCTTTCACCCTCTTGAGTACTTCAGATGGATTCTCATCTTTTCGCATAATGACGATGCCCTCTACTACATCGTCATGTTCATTCAAACCGGCCTGTCCCACGCGGGGTAAGGCGCTCTCTTTCACGGTAGCTACGTGCTTTACCAGTACCGCAGCGTTGCCGTTTTGCTCAATAATGATATTTTCAATATCCTGGATGCTGTTTAACAGTCCGATACCTCTTACGACATAGGCCTGGTTGTTTTTTTCTATGACATCTCCTCCCACATTGAGATTGCTTTTTGATACGGCGGTATACACTTCCAGCGGAGTGATATCATATTTGTGCAAAAGGGTTGGATTTACCTGTATCTCGTATATCTTCTCTTCACCTCCAAAAGCTGCTATATCGGCAACGCCGTTGACGGCGCGAAGCTGTCTGTCAATCGTCCAGTTTTGAATGGTAAGCAGATCCCGGCTGTTCCGGTGGTCGCTTTTTAAAACATAGCGGAAGATTTCGCCCGTGGGTCCATAGGGTGGCTGTACGTCGGGCGTGACTCCTTCGGGCATGTCCACGGTTCTGAGTTGATTGTTGACCTGTTGTCGTGCAAAAAAGTCATCAACACCATCTTCAAAAATAATTTTCATTACACTTAAGCCGAACATGGTAATACTCCTCACATTGATGCGCCTTTGCACGCTGTTCATGGCTACTTCAATAGGCCGCGTCACAAAACGTTCCACTTCTTCCGCACTTCGGCCGGACCATTGCGTAACGATTACGATTTGGGTATTGGTGACATCCGGAAAGGCTTCAATGGGTGTATGTATAAAACTGAATATGCCCGCTATAATCATTATTCCCGTGAGGAAAAAAATGAAGAACTTATTTTTAAGGGAGAAGGCTACTATATTTCGAATGAATTTGTTCATGCTTCAGGATTTAGTCGTTAATGGCATCGTATATCAATAGCGCATTCTTTACAATCACTTTTTCCCCCGCCGCCAGCCCGGATGTGATATAGGTTTTTCCCCGGGTAGTTCTTTCAGGCTCCACCATCCGCGTTTCTATACTGTCCTGGCGATGAAATATCATCAGGTAGTTCCGGCTTTTGTCAAATACAACTGCTTCGGCGGGAACGGAAGGAAGGGTGAGCGGTTCCTGGTAGTGGAGATAAACGGTAGCAGCCATTTCGGGTTTCAATGCGTAGCCGGGATTAGGAAGAAGTATCTGCACCTTCATCGTTTTGGTTTCCGGGTCCAGGATATTCATAATCTTATTAATGCGACCCCTGAACTTCTTTCCGCTATAGCTTAGTATTTCTACTTCCGCGGGCATATCCGGCGAGATTTTGGATATGTCCGTTTCGAAAACATTTGCCGTCACGTATATTTCGTCAATCTGGGCGATGGTGAAAATACTCTCACTGTACCCCGATGGCAGTTGCATGTCTACGTTTAGGTTTTTGTCAGTAACGAAACCGCTGATAGGAGCTATCACATTGTAGTTGGTTCCATTGTTGACGTGGTAGATCCTCAGCACTTCACTGATCCGGTTGAGTTCGGCTTCGGCATCATCTACGGCTTTACGGGCGGCCACAACATCCCGGTCTGTATTGAGCTTGGATTCATTAAGTTCCTCTGCCGCTTTCAGATTTTTCTTCGCTAGAAGCAGTTCGGTTTCGCCGTCTCGCCGTTGTTTTTCAAAATCGGCGATATCGGTACTTCTGATGACCGCTAATACCTGCCCTTTTTTTACGTGGTCTCCCAGGGATACATTAACCTTTGTTACGTATCCCGCCACAATCGGAAAAATACTGGCAACTTTATTATCTCCGGGCGTCACTTTACCGCTGAGTTTAAGTTCGGAAGCGACCGGCTCTGTTACCACTGTGTCTAAACTGATCCGGGCCATCATGGTATCGGTGAGTGCGAATGAAGCAGGAGATTCTACCTGGCTCTTTTCGCCACAGGATAGCATCAGGATATAAGAAAAAATAACCGTTAGGTAGGTTTTAATGAGATTCATCACAGTTTTTTTTATTTATGGGGATTAATGAGCGGTAAGTGTTGCGCCGACCACGTATTCGAGGTTTTCCCAGGCCAGCCTTCTCTGTTTACTGAGTTGATTGACCTGCCTGATGGCGGAATTATAGTTTTCGAAGAAATCAATGAACTCCAATAAAGAGATATTGCCTTTATTAAAATTTTCAATAACACTTCGGTTGACTTCGGGGAAGCCTTTCTGGAAACTTTGCTGGGAGACTTTGTATTCCCTTTCGGCTTCCATCAGGCGGTTGAAACTGGCTTTTACTTCAGAGGAAATTTGATTCAGTTTCTGTTGCCTGTCGGTTTCAGCGACTTTTATCTGCCATTCAGCGGCTTTGATATTCCCCTGGTTGCGGTTAAAGAACGGGAGGTCAAAGCCAAGCCGGAGACTATAAAGATTGGGAATATATTCCCCCTGCTGGTTATAGCCTGCGCCGATGGTTAAATCCGGATAAGCCAGGGCTTTCTGATATTGATAGTTTAATTCTCCTTCCCGTAAAAGGCTTTCCTGGTACCGCAGGTCAGAACGGTTTGTTTGCGCGGTTTTAATGAGTCCGGAGAGATCAATCATTTCTGTCTCTTCCGCTGTTTCTTTTACCGGAACGATAAAATCAGTACTATTGATGAGCAGTTGCAGAGACTGCCGGGCAGCAATAGATTCCATGATGACCGCATTTCTGTCGGCGCTAAGCTGGATGTATTCGGTTTTCAGCCGGACGACGTCTTTCAGGGCTACGTTGCCTTTTTCTGACTGAATTTCATAGGCTTTAATGATTTCCTGCAACAGGTTCATTTGGGTATCAAATTTTTCTACCAGTTCGTTGGCGTACGCAATGGTGTAAAAACTCTGTCGCAGTTCGTATTTCAGTGTTCGCAATAATTCATAAAAAGAAAATTCCTCCTGCCTTGTTTGTTCCTTTGCCAGCAGAACACGCTTATTCCTTTTTCCTGCGAGTGTAATTAACTGATCAATGCCCAGTGATTTTTGCCCACTGCTACCGACGTCAAACCACTTGCGACCCGGACTGTAGGCCGGTAATTCGCCTGAAATAACCGGATTGTCATATAATTTGGCTTGTATTTCTAAAGCTTGCACTGAGGATAGCCGGTAATGGGAAGCCAGGATCATCAGGTTATTCTTCTGGAAGAGCGTCTCCGATTCTGCCAGGGTTAGCTTGAGCGTATCGGTTGCCTGACCTGAGACCCGGGTACAACAGGCGTATAATAGAAATAATAGAAAATACTTTTTCATTCAAACGTATTTTGATAGGTGAAAACATGCCGGGAAACCAGGCTCCCGCCGGGATTATTTATTTGCAGAGGAGAACCCATAACCTGCCTTAGCGGTCATTTCTCCTGCACAATACACGATAGTCCGGACTATCTGGGGAGAGCCTCAACCGGTGATACGAGGTATGACTTAAGCGATATCCGGCGGAGGAGAGAAGAAAGAGGTAAAGCCTGCACAGAGTACGCACCTTCTGTAATGATCCGGAATCCGGGTATCAATACTTCTTAAAGGTGGAATGCCCGTACGATCTTTTTTCTCCTGGAAAGAAAAATCGAATACGGTATTCTTTTTCAAGGTGTTCTGGTGGTCGTTACTTTTTTGATCGGGGAGCGTTTGATCCAGAACGGTATCCATGAATAACTCGATAATACTCTCTATTTCCAGATATTCAACCGGTGCGGAGGAAGATACCGGATGAGATGGAATACCATCAGCCACATCAATACTGGTATTTAGTATTGAAAAGGCCACTATCCAGAAAATGATATGAAGAATGCTCCGCTTCATAAATGATTGGCAAAGATAGGGGATAACGATGCGACAGTCGGTGTAATTGCGCTTTGAAGGATTTGTTAAAAACAACAGGGTTTACTCAAGAAAGCCGTCTCTTTATCCGTTATAATCCCGGGTTGTAATGAATCATTATTTAATTTTTTCTAATTTAGCGTTATGAACCGTTTCAGACACTTTATAGAATGGCAGGTGTTTGGCGTTTGTTCCTATATCGGAGAAAAGTTAGGAATAGCAGGTACTACCATCCGCAAACACTTCATTTATATCTCTCTTCTCACGATGGGGTCCCCCATAATTATCTATATGTTCCTTGCCTTTTGGGTGAATATCCGCAATTATATCTGGAGCAGCAGGCGGAATCCGCTTAAGAACAGCTAAGGAATCCCGTTAATTGATTTAGATCAATCTGAATATTTTTTCTCTAAACAATGGAAACTGCATTGTGGCGGTAGGATACGGCTATAGGATAGGAGGGTGACCAACGTACAATGATTTGAGGAATAGATTCTTGCGTAGAATTACTTAGTATTTCCTTGTATTTTCTTTTATTTGCCCGAAAATAAGCCGGTCAAAGCAATTTAATGTCAGTTCAACGTTATATAGCTATTGTTAAAAATTTACTAACCCATTAACCTGCTTTGAATCTTATCGCTGAGACCGACAAAGCATCATTCTGTGAAAAACCCGATCCAAATCCGTTGAAAAACCGAAAGTCCAATTTGTCCATGAAAACCCAGGATCCAATTTTCCAGTATGAAAAACCAAAAATCCAGGATCCGATGTAAAAACCAAGTCTAGTTATCCCTTGAACAAACATCCTATGAAAGCTCCTGATCCTCTATCCTAATGATTCGGGAGCTTTTTTTTAGAAGAAATCCAATCTTTCCTTTTGCTCATAATTCACGGGCCGGGTGATAAATATCCCCGATCTGCCTACCCGGATATTACCCTCCAGGCGAATCAATACCGAATCCTTCATCAGCAGGGACAGCGCATTTCCTATCACATTTCTGTATTCGAT
>JACFNM010000123.1 GCA_019454915.1 Chitinophagaceae bacterium | reverse complement strand
ACTGAAAATCAGTTTTTCGGAAGATATGGCGCTGACCAAAAAGTATTGCCCCGGCGATGGTGAGACCGTTTTTCTGAATATCCTGCACAGAGTCAACAGCTATTCGGTAAAAGATAATATACTCACATTGCTGATGGATGATGTGGAGATGATGCGTTTTGAGAAGAAATAGGAAGGTATGTATAGGCGGAGTTCTTGGGGGATTATGATGATAAGATTTGAGACTTGAATAGTTGACTACCTGGTTTTCGGAAAGGGTTTATAGCCCGCTAGATGGGAAGTGAAGCTGGAGTTTTTTTCAACACGTTTTTCATCCAAAGTTCCTTGTCTGAAATAATGCGAGCGTCCTTACATATCTAAAGACTATACGCTATAAATTACAAACTTTTCATAATTTCCAGAAACTCATCTCTATCAATTTCCAAAGCTTTAATAATTTGCTTCATTATTCTTTCAGGTACGGGGTCAATATGCGTTTGAATTGTTATTGGTCTTAACAAATCAGACCTCGTCCAATGCTCATGACCTCCTGTAGTACGCTTATTTTGACAACCTACTTTAAGGAGAAATCTCCTGCACTCCTTTAGTGATACATTCTTTAATGGGTTGACTGACATTAAGCAAAAGCAGGTACGCTAACTTGATAATTTGAAGTGGTGTATTGTTTTGAATTGACGATTTCTCTCAATTCTTCATTGGTATTTATCAAATCCGATATTTGTGGAGCGAGCATTGGCTTTTTTTTACTCCTGATTTTCCAACCTAATCTTTGCAGTTCAATATATAAAGTGTTCTTATTTAGCGTATACCTTAAAAATTCATCTAATACAACCTTTAAACTTTCTTTTGCCTCTTTTTCTGTTTTGCCATATCCCATCAAATCAAATGACGGTAAGAAAGCGTAGTAAATATCGTCCTCCTCAAAAAACAAAACCTGCACATTTATTTTGACAGATTTTGAACCGAATCGTTTTTCACCTTGAAGATTACCTTGCTGCATACTATCCGGAGAATTATTCTGCAATATACAATGTAAATCACACCAAAAATGGTGCAATCAACATAAATTAAAGTAGTCCTTAAAAATACAAAGGGAAACCACTATTATATATTTGATTGCCAATATAATATAGCGTGCAACGTGCGCCCTTACCTCTCAATCAACTGATCAGAAATCCGATACGCAGCTATATCACTAAAGAGTGCATTTCCCTTGGCATCTTCAATGATGATATCAACGGAGGTTACCGGAGTGGTATCAAAACTCAGTATCCGCTTATGACCAATGGTTGTTCCTTCGAGTGTTTTAACAACATTATCACCATTTTTCAATAGACACTTAAATTGTTTGATGCTCTGACCGAGGGCAATGTATTCTTTCAAAATAATACAATTGATGGATCCTTCTTTTGCCGGTTTAATGGTAATCACATTTTCAGCTCCTCCTGTGTTGATGTAATCCTGATTAAATCCATTATCGAATTGTGTGGTAACCGGTTTTCCACTTTTCTGCGTGTAGGTGATACTCATGTTCTTAAACAGGTTATCGGAAAAACTTTCATCCCGGTATTTCTTGAATCCCATCAGCGCGGCAGAATCATTGGCATGAATCAAACCTCTTCTGTCCGGTGGGACATTGAGCAACAGCGTTGATCCGCGGCCTACTGATTTCAGATACAGATCAAACAACTGCTCGGGCGTCTTTACCTTATCATCTTCCTCAGCATGATAAAACCATCCCGGACGAATACTTACATCACATTCTGCGGGCATCCAGTTCTTTCCGTTCACATTACCCTGATTTAAAGTATCTCTGGGCGGCGCTCCGGCTCCTCTGGTAAATCCGGCTGTGTCCAACAGATTCCAGTTGGTGGCACCCGCTATACCTCTTTCGTTGCCAACCCATCGTATATCCGGGCCAATATCACTAAACACAACGGCATCGGGCGCTAACTTCCGAATCTCTCTCTCGAAGCGATGGAAATCATATACCTGCTTCTTACCATTGGGACCCTCACCATTGGCGCCATCCCACCAAAACTCAAATAAGGGTCCATAATTGGTGACCACTTCGGTCATGGTATTTACGTATACGTCATTGTATTCGGGAGTGCCATAATCCGGATGGTTTCGATCCCAGGGGGAAAGATAAATTCCGAACAGGAGCCCATTCGCTTTACAGGCTTCCGATAAATCTTTTACCACGTCTCCCTTGCCGTCTTTCCACTTACTCTCCCTTACCGTATGTTTGGAATATTGGCTGGGCCATAAACAAAAACCGTCGTGGTGTTTGGCGGTCAGGATGATTCCTTTAGCGCCCGATTGCTTAGCAATCTGAGCCCATTGGTTACAATCCAATGCCGTAGGGTTAAATGCTTCCGCTGGTTCATCTCCCAATCCCCATTCCTTATTGGTGAAAGTATTCGGACCAAAATGAATGAACCAGTAAAACTCCAGGTCGTGCCAGGCAAGTTGCTGCGGAGTGGGCACGGGTTCAATGGCCGCCGGCGCTTCTTCGGGTTGAGAGCTGGAATTACAGGCGAAGCCCGCAAAAGCAAACCATAAGAAAATGCAAGAAATTTTTTTCATGATACGATGGCTTTAATCAATCCATTTGATAAGATAATTAATTTTAACTGCAATAGGCGTTATTAAAAGAATCTGTCTTTTTGCTTTTTTGACCTTATTTTATTTTATTGATTCAGTATTTTCTTTGCCCTCGTGATCATCTCTTCAGCAGGCACCGTTTTTAATTTTTCTATATCAAAGACCCGTAATGCTTCATTCAGTTTCTTCAACGACTCTTCATCATTTTTATCGCTCCATTCTTTCTGCAGGTATTTTATCTTTTCATAATCCTGTATTCCCTCAATCATTTTTTCAAAACGAATCGAAGTTCTTGGCCCGGGATATACCTGGTAGGTGTCGCCTGCCGGCCAACTCCGGAAACGGGAGTCTCTGAGCGGATCAGCTACCCAGCTATTGTAGGCCCACCGCAGATAGCCGGTAAAACCCTTCGCCGCGGCATACCATCCCAGCCAAACATGTTCTGCGGGCGGGGAGAAAGTAAATCCATTAGGATAATTTTCTGTGCAGCAGGTATAATAAGTACTGGGCTTCCCGGCGGCAATGCGTTCACTCAATACATGTTGATCAAACTGTAAACTGGAAGCCAGGCAATAATCAAAAATATCCTTTTCAATTTCCGGATGATAATTTCCGGCAAGCGCAATCTTCCATTCGGGGTCTACCTTTTTTAACAAAGCAATCACCACCTGCATATCTTTCATCGGGCGTTCATCCATCGCAATGGTGGTAATACCAAACCATCCGTTATCTTTCAGGTGTTGGGTAAAATCGGTTAACATGCTTGTCCAGTGTGTATTATATTCTTCCGAACCAATAGCCGCCTTCAGCGTTGTATCCGTTCCGAGGGCTTCATCAAAGTACCGGAAAGACAAAGCCCAGGGTACCATCGTATAGCAATTGATCCTTTTTTTAATACCACAGTCCATCACAAAAGAAATATACTTATCAAAAAGGCTGTAGTCGTAAAACCAGGAGCCATCCTTCTTCTTTACCCACCGAATGAGGGAAGGAAAATCATCATAGGTCTGATGCCCCCAGGGTTCGTCCATGATGCTGGCGGTAATATTTTTTTGCCCCGCACCGGCAAGCATGGTATAATAAGGCCGCATCAACTCAAAATGTTCATCGCTCCACAATGCTACGCCATGCACCCTTGCTATGGCCGCCGGATGTTGCCACAGATCCAAATCATAAGTCCATTGGTCGGGAGAAGGAAGCGTCCTGTTGATCACCTGAACCGTATAGCTCAGCGTATAGGATTTATCCGCCTTTACCGTAATGCTTCCGCTATAATTTCCGGGTTCAGCGGTTTGAGGAACATGAATACTCAGCCACAGCGGCTGAACGGTATTTGCCTCCACGGGAATAGCGCCGATAATATCTACGGCATCCGCCACGAGGGAGGAATCGAAATCCACCGGCTTTCTATAACCGCAACCGCCGGCAAATTCATCCGTTATTACATAGCGGACAAAACCGGCTTTTATATTTTCGGCGGGAATAACTTTTCCTTTAGCGTCCTTTAAGAGATGAACCGTGAAACTTACTTCCTTCAATGGCTTATTGGTCCATACCAGCAACTGGGTATGCACCTTTTCCCCTTTCCATGCGGTCACAGTCCAGTTTTTCTGTACGGTGTGCAAAGGCACTGTAGCTTTGGCATAGCGAACATTGCCATTTCCAAAACTCACCATCACCGGAAAAGGAAGTACTTTCCAATTCCCCTCTGGCTGGCTTTCCTTTATTTGACGCTCTGTATAATAATTATGATTCCGTTGACTATAACTCAGATCCTGGGTAAACGAAATACCACCGATCAGGATAAAAACCAAAAGCCAGGTCATTCTTTTCATAACAATCCGCATTAAAAATTATTCAATCACTTTCTTAAAGATGATGCGAGGTGATCTATCAGTGAATAGATTCCCGATACAGGTCAAAAATAGGCGATTATCTTAGCTTTCCCCCGAAAATAAAAGAGGTTTCTTCCGGGTCGGATGCTTATCCGTCTCCCAATTCCTCCAACACCTGCACCATTTTCTTCACCTCTTCTATATTTAAGAGAACCGTATCCAGCGATTCATGCATAGATTCGTTGGTATACAGCATGGCTGATTCGATATTTATCCTTGCGGATGAATGGAAAGCGCTTGCGTTTGTTTGCTTCGCTAACGCGCCTATATTATCGGCTCTGACCCCTGAGCCGGGCATAATTTCTATCCTTCCGGCCGACCGGGCCACCAATTCAGCTATCATTTCCTCACCTTCTACGGCAGTGGGTTTCAGTCCGCTGGTAAGGATTCTTTCACAGCCGCAGGCAATAACATCCTCCAGAGCTTCCATTGGATGCTGAACACGGTCAAAAGCCCGGTGAAAGGTCACGCCTAATGGATAGGCCAGTTCAACCAGCCTGGCCGTCCTTTCTTTATCCACAGAACCATCCGGTGTGAGCAGCCCGATAACCACGCCATCGCATCCCAGTTCCCGGCACAAAGAGATATCTCTTTTCATGATTTCAAATTCCTCCCGGCTGTATAAAAAATCTCCTCCGCGGGGGCGAATGATTGGAAAAAGCTGAAGCGACGTTTTTTCTCTTGCTGTCTTAATCATTCCATATCCCGGCGTGGTGCCGCCATCAAACGGGTTATCACACAATTCAATCCGGTGAGCGCCGGCCTCCCCGGCCAATAAAACCGACTGAATATTAAAAGCAATTACTTCCAATGTATAATTCATATCAAAAATTAACAAGATACCGCAAATTGAAACGTCAAATACTTTTTTACAAGACGAAAAGCTATCTGTAACAATTATTCGGCAACCGATGCCTCGTTTCTCAATTTGTACGCTTATATTTATACCCCGACAAAATAAAGATATTGCTGAACATAAAAATCAATCATCTAATATTTAAACAGTTATGACGTCCAATCGCAGAAAATTTTTACGGAATATTACCCTGGGTACAGGCGCACTGGCAACCGGTTTACCTGCTTTAGGCAGGGATCTTTCATCGGATGAAAGTATGGAAGCCTACCACATGAATAAAGACAGTTTTAACATGTGCGGTTACGCCGCTCCCAAAATAGATCAGGTACGCATCGGCATCATCGGTCTTGGCAACCGCGGATCAGGCGCTGTGGGTCGTTTATCTTTCATAGAAAATGCAGATATTGTTGCGCTCTGTGATAACCGCCCGGAAAGAATCACATTAGCCCAAAAAAAGCTTGCAGAAAAAGGAATATCCCCGGCTAAGGAATATACGGGTGAGGAAGGATGGAAGGCTTTATGTGAAAGTAATGATATTGATCTGGTGTATATCTGCACGCCGTGGAAATTGCATACGCCCATGGCGCTCTACGCCATGAAGAATGGCAAACATACCACCAGTGAAGTGCCCATTGCCTTAACGGTTGATCAATGCTGGCAGTTAGTAGAAACTTCCGAAAAGACCAGGAAGCATTGTATGATGCTGGAAAATACCTGCTACGACTTTTTTGAATTACTTACCTTAAATATGGCGCGCAACGGAATGTTTGGTGAGCTGATTCACGCAGAGGGTGCATATATACATGATTTATTAGGCTCTAATTTTGGAAAAACCAGTTATTCCAAAATGTGGCGCCTGCGGGAAAATGAAACACGGAACGGCAATCTTTATCCTACCCACGGCTTGGGCCCTATTGCCCAGTGCCTGAATATCAATCGGGGTGATAAGATGGATTATATGGTTTCCATGTCATCTAACGATTTCATGATGGGTGAAACGGCGAAAGAAAAGGCTCAGGAAGATCCTGCATTTTTTGGCGAATTTGTGGGCAAGCCCTATCGCGGCAATATGAACACCAGTATCATCCGTACCAACAAAGGCAAGACCATTATGTTGCAGCATGATGTTACTTCCCCGCGGCCTTATTCCCGCATACATTTAATCAGCGGTACCAAGGGCGTTGCTCAAAAATATCCTGACCCGGCAAAAATTGCATTTGGTCATGAATGGATCAAACCCGAAGAGCTGCAGGCTTTGTATGATAAATACACGCCCGAGATCGTCCGGCATGTGGGCGATATCGCTAAAAAAGTAGGCGGTCATGGTGGTATGGACTTTATGATGGACTGGCGGTTAATTGACTGCCTGCGGAACGGACTGCCGTTAGACCAGGACGTATATGACGGCGTTCTCTGGAGCGTTATTGGTCCGCTTAGTGAAAAGTCGGTTGCCAAAAAATCAAAGATGGTAGAGGTGCCGGATTTCAGCCGGGGTAACTGGAGAACCAACACTCCCGTTAACCTGACTTTAGACGGAGGCGGTAATACCACAGTAAGGGGTATAAAGGCGTAGGCGTCAGCAACGGCACTACCACACAATTCATTAAGGGCGCTTCCATGCGTCCTTTTTGCTGTCCTGACGGGGCTTTTGTCCCGACGGGGTCTTCGCGGAGAGGGTCTTGTAAAAAGGAGATACCCCGGATAAACACTACCAAAAGAATCTGTCTTTTTACTTTTTTGTCTTGCCACAAAAAAGTAACAAAAAAAGTCAAGGCTGCCGAAAAATAGCTAAAACCTGCCAGCCGGCAGGCTGGTTTGAAAATGTGGGGATTGTAGAGGATGCCAGCGGTCAGTACCGACTGCCGCCCCGACGGGGTATTCACAGAGGGGGCATCGTGGCAAGGAGAGACCCCAGCGAAAAAAAGCCGGACAGATTAGCTCTTAAATTCTTATTTTCGGCGAAAGGCTAACTCATGTTAATGACTATACAATCCTGGTGGCAATCCCTCTCATTTTTTGAGCAGACTTTTTGGGCTATTGCTTTACTATTTTCTCTGCTGTTTATCGGGCAAACCATTCTATCCTTTACAACCGGAGACGGTGACGACGCTATGGGAGATGCAGACGCCTATGTGGACCACGACGGCGGTATCGGTTTCCAGTTTCTTACCATCAAAAATCTGATCGCCTTTTTCACCATGTTCGGATGGGCGGGCATCGCCTGCATACGGGGTGGATTAAGCACCGGCGCCACGCTCGTCTTTTCGGTTTTATCCGGAGCGGTAGTCGTAGCCATCATGATATTCTTACTCCGCGCCATGGCTCGCTTAAAACAAAGCGGCACAATGGATATCAGTACCGCTATTAATAAAACGGCCACGGTTTACCTGTTTATTCCGGCAGCCCGCGGCGGCACGGGAAAAGTGCATGTGCAAATACAGGGCGCTATGCGGGAATTACCGGCTATTACCGACGAAAAGCAGGATATTTCCACGGGCAGCCTGGTCACCATCGCCGGCGTAGTCAACGAAAGTATCTTATTGGTTCATTCGGCAAATGCTTAACATTTTTAATTAAAAAACGATACAAGGATTATGGCAGAATATATTCTCATATTGATTGCAGTAGCAATACTCTTCTTTTTCATTTTGGTATATTCCATGTTCCGCCGCTATAAGCGCTGTCCGTCCGACAGGATTTTAGTGGTTTACGGAAAAGTGGGTTCGAGTACCGAAGGGATACGTACCGCAAAATGTATACACGGGGGCGCCGCATTTATATGGCCCATTATACAGGACTACTCTTTTCTTGACCTCACGCCGTTGTCGCTGGAGGTAAACCTGACCAGTGCGCTGAGCAAGCAAAATATTCGTGTGGATGTTCCCTCCCGGTTTACGGTGGGGGTATCCACCGAGCCGGCCGTGATGCAAAACGCCGCCGAGCGCCTGCTGGGCATGCAGCGCCAGTCTATCCATGATTTGGCCAAAGACATCATTTTAGGTCAAATGCGTCTTGTGGTGGCCATGATGGATATTGAAGAAATCAACAGCAACCGCGATAAATTTTTAGCCAATATAGCATCTAACGTTGAGGCGGAACTGAATAAGATCGGTCTGAAAATGATCAACGTAAACGTCACCGATATTAAAGATGAGAGTGGTTACATAGATGCTTTGGGTAAAGAAGCCGCTGCGAAGGCCATCAACGAAGCCAAAATACGCGTTGCCGAACAGGAGCGTACCGGAGAAATTGGTAAGACTACTGCAGAAAAAGAAAGAGACATCAAAGTGGCGGAAACACAGAGAGACCGCGACATTCAGGTAGCGCTGGCTATTAAAGAAAAAGAAATTCAGATCGCAGGCGCCAACAGAGACGAAAATATTGGAAAGGCTGAAGCAGAAAGAGATACCCGTATCAAGATAGCCGAAGCCAATGCCATTGCCGTACAGGGAGAAAACGAATCCAAAATTCAGATTGCCGGTTCCGACGCCATCCGCAGGGAACGTGAAGCAGAAGCGCTCAAAAAGGCCATAGCCGCCGAAAAAGTACAGTCAGCCATGGCTCTGGAAGAAGCCTATCTGGCAGAACAAAAAGCGGAGAATGCACGTGCGGAAAGAGACAGGGCTTCCCAGAACGCTACGATTGTAGTCGCTGCCGATATTCAAAAACAAAAATTGATTATCGAAGCACAAGCCGCTGCCGAACAGGTAAGAGAAAAAGCCAAAGGCGAGGCTGATGCCATTTATGCCAAGCTGGAAGCCGAAGCAAGGGGTGTGTTTGAAATCCTGACCAAACAGGCAGAAGGGCTGGATCGCATTGTAAAAGCAGCCGGAAACAATCCGAAAGATGCGGTATTATTACTGGTGGCCGATAAATTACCTGAGTTGGTGAAGATGCAAACCGAAGCCATCAAGAATATTAAAATAGATAAGGTAACGGTATGGGACGGAGGACAGAAAGCAGACGGAAAAAATTCGACTGCCGGTTTCGTTTCGGGATTATATAAATCGGTACCGCCCCTGAAAGATCTATTTGAAATGGCAGGTATGGACCTACCCACCTACCTGGGTGAAAAGAAAAAGGAGGAACATGAAGGAGGAGATGCGGAGATTGTGGAAGAAAAGGAATAAGACATTTACCGGGTAATTCATTTTAACTGCATAGGCGTTTTTTCCCAGTCGAGTCTCCCGGAGGGGACTCGGCGCACAACCAGTAAACGGTCCCGGGTTCACAGTGTACTGCCCGGGTAGGAAAGAATAATCCGGGAAGATGGTAAATAATGGTCAAGTTAGCACCCAAGTCTCGTCGCCCGAAATAGCCCGGGATGAAGACCCCGGTGCGACAGCAAGGGAACACAATTCAAAGACCAGGGCTTGGCCACTCATAAAGGCTTTGGACAAGGACCGGGGTGCGACAATAAACTTAAACCCGATCCGTATAATTTGTTTCAGAATGAAAAATTTAAATATGATTTTGAAAGTCAGATATTTAACTATAAGCATAACCATTATTTTATGGTCTATGCTATTTTTCGGAAGTACTATACTGGCCCAGACCAATGAATACTCTTTGTCCGGAGAATGGTATGTCGAACTGGTGGATTCTGTTGATCAAGATTTTAGGGGAGCACGTATCCACAGGAGTGAAGGGTTCATACATTTGCCCGGTTCCCTGGCTCAGAATAGATATGGTGTGAAAACGATAGGTTCAGATTTTGGCATACTAACTCCTGAATTCAAATATATCGGGAGAGCCCGGTATACCAGAGAAATTGAGATTCCATTATCCTGGAAGAATAAAGAAGTGGAGATATTTTTAGAAAGGGTTTTGTGGGAATCCAGGATTTTTATTGACGGAGAAAAATTAAGCCGGCAAGATGCGTTGGGCACACCACATATCCATCGGATTGGGAAATTGGCACCGGGCATTCATCAACTTACCATTGTAGTCAATAATGACATGATCCATAATATCGGTGATAAGGGGCATGCTTATTCTGATTATACCCAAAGTATCTGGAATGGGATTGTAGGTAAGATGGAAATGCGGAGCTACGATCCGGTTCATATCCGGTCCGTCAGAACTTTTCCCGATGTTTCAGCTGATCGTTTAAAAGTAGAGGTATGTATGAACGAGATTCCTGAAGAGAAAAGTGAGTTTTCATTTTCTATTATACCCGTTGAAGGAGAGAAGATTGTTTTAAGCAAGAAATATAGTCTAAAAGATTTTGGAAAAGATAAATGCGTGGTTTTTGATATTCCCGTACGGAG
>JACFNM010000677.1:406-1273 GCA_019454915.1 Chitinophagaceae bacterium | reverse complement strand
CATCGTTCAGTGATATATTCAATCCCTCTGTGTAACCAATACGCGCTAAGTTCCAAATGAAGATTAGGGCATTTATCAAACGCCCTGTATAGCATCCGCTGAGATCTACGGATGCGGGTTTCACTGATAATAACCGGTAATTGAGGCCATCTCAGGCATAACTCCACTATTCCCTGCCAATCAGTAGCATCAGCACTTCCTTTTCCATTGGCTTCTACCGGGTTAATAAAAACGGGAATCCTGCGATGCGCTAATGGTTCCATTAATGCGTCTATACACCAGTCAGACAGATTAAAGAGATATTGATTAGGGTAAAGGAACAATGCCCGAACATCATGGGCTTCCATTTCCCTTACAAACGTTTCAGGTGTCCTGCCTGTTTCTTCAAATACACTGGGAAGAACAGACCACGCATTATGCAACCGGGGATGAGGACTTGTACTTTCCAATATCCGTAGATTCCCATCAAAGGGATGATTCTCCCGGCTTAAGCTGTCAACCACCAACGCTTCAGAAATTCCATAATGATCCATTTCTGCTAACAAATGATCCGCAGTATATAAACCATTCGGTGCCAGCTTCAAATGTCGACCAGTCATACAATTGGCATCAAAAAGATTCCAATCGGTTTTCATCATATGCCCAGGCTCATTATGCTCCAACTCTTCCATTGAATTATTCCCTATTTCGTGTTTTGGCAACAGCCCTGAAGCCAATCCAATACCTCCTAAACCTGTCATTTTCAAGAAACCTCTCCTATTTAATTGATCATACATGATTTAAGCTTTAGCAGAGCCCGACATTCGTACATCCATCGAACCGTCCGGGCACAGGATAATAATTAAAGAATTGAATCATTCCAATTTC
>JACFNM010000677.1:0-386 GCA_019454915.1 Chitinophagaceae bacterium | reverse complement strand
ATATTCCTCTTCTATCATTGAAACTAACTGCACCCGCGCTTTCTCTTTACATCTCACAAAGTCATAGTTATAAACGATGTAGCAGATTTCTATTAATATATTCTAAGTTACCTTTGAAATCTTTCTTTTCATTTTCAGCGTATCAATCTTGAATAATAATTGCAATATATTCACCAACGTTCGCGGCATTAGCGGCCGGCATATCAGTTGGAGGAATTATTGCTTCATCGATTTCATTAATCACACTGATGTTTTTATCTGAAAACATCGCATTCAATCCAGACACCTCACGGAACTTGCAACCATTCGTTACCCAAATTCCAAATCCAATGACACTAAATCCCAATCCGCCGTTGATAAATGCTCATCTTTCCATGAATCTGTTT
>JACFNM010000122.1 GCA_019454915.1 Chitinophagaceae bacterium | reverse complement strand
TGTGAAAGATAGTGGAAAGATAGTTCAGATAGGATCGCAGAGAAGAAGTGGCGCGGCTTATCAGTCTGCCTATGATTTTATCAACCAGGGAAAATTCGGCCCCATTGTATCAGTAGAACTGATCTGGAATGTAAATCAACCCGGTCGTTGGAGGAGGCCGGATGTGGTGCCGCTGTTAAAAGAAGCGGATACAGACTGGAAGCGATATTTACTGAATCGCCCTTATGAGGCCTTTGATCCGAGAAAGTATTTGGAATTCCGCTTGTTCTGGCCTTATTCATCGGGTATTCCCGGTCAATGGATGTGCCACCAGATTGATACGGTTCACTGGTTTGCCAATCTAGCTCATCCGCGAAGCGTGGCGGTAAACGGGGGTATATATGCCTGGAAGGATGGCAGGAAAAACGCGGATACGATGACCGCTGTATTCGATTACGGACCACCCAGCGATCTTACGAACGGCTTCCAGGTAATTTTCAGCTCCAGGATGACGAACTCGAGGGTGGGGTTAAGGAGATCTATTATTCAAACGGCGGGACGCTTAACCTGGATACCAATCAGATTAGCCCGGAAGGAGGACTAAATGAAAAATATGCCGGTGCTATGGGCATGAAAGCAAACCTGCTACCCAGTATGTCACTGAATGACCTGGCTGCTAAGGTAACGACCGATGCAAACACCGGGAGTGATGATCTCACCGTGTCGCATGTACGCAATTGGATGGAATGTGTGCGCAGCAGGAAGCAGCCGAATGCTCCTATTGAAGCAGGCTATAACCATTCTATTGCGGTTATTATGTCCAATGCCGCTTACCGGACCGGTCAGAAAGTAACCTTCGATGAAAAGACCCAGGAAGTTATGGCAGGCGGAAAAGCGTTTACTTATTAAAAACGCTTTTTATCACCGCTAAGATTCTTTCTTTTTCTTCCTCTTTCAGGTTAGAGCCGGAAGGAAGACATAGCCCGTCATCGAATATTTTTTCTGCAGTCCCGTCCCCGTAAAAGGGAGCATCTTTAAAAACCGGCTGGCTATGCATTGGCTTCCAAAGTGGACGCGTTTCAATATTTTCTGTTTCCATAGCCAGTCTTAGCGTTTCCCGGTTAATTGACGGGTGCTTTATCAAAACCGTGGTCAGCCAGCGATTGGAGTAGAAGTCTTTGGGCTCCTGTAGTAAATGAATACCATCAATATTCGACAATTCATGTTTATACCATTCGAAGTTTGCACGTCGTTGAGTAATACGCTTGGGTAATACTTCCATCTGTCCGCGGCCGATAGCCGCACAAACATTGCTCATTCTATAATTATAGCCTATTTGGGAATGCTGGTAATGAGGCGCCGGGTCCCGGGCCTGGGTAGACAAGAACCGGGCTTTTTCAATCAATTTTCCGTCATGGGCCACTATGGCTCCACCTCCCGATGTAGTTATAATTTTATTGCCGTTAAACGAGAGAACACTTATCTGCCCGAAAGTGCCACACATTTTTTCTCTAATACTGCTTCCTAAAGCCTCAGCCGCATCCTCTAAAATGGGGATTTCATATTGATTAGCAATTCCGACGATTTCGTCCATCTTTGCCGGCATGCCATAGAGGTGGACAGGTATTATTGCTTTGGGCTTTTTACCTTTTGCCATTCTGTCTTTAATAGCTTCCTCCAACAATACTGGTGATATGTTCCATGTATCGGGTTCGCTGTCAACAAAAACAGGGTTGGCACCAAGGTAAGTGATTGGGTTTGCAGACGCAGAAAAGGTCATGCTTTGGCAAATCACTTCATCACCGGCTTTCACTCCGAGAAGTATTAAGCCTAAGTGAAGCGCTGCTGTCCCGGAACTTAATACTGCTACATCCAGTTCTTCTTTATTCTTCTGAAGAAGAAAACCGGCTATTTCCTTTTCAAGTTTATTTACGTGCGGGCCCAGTGGTGCAATCCAATTGGTGTCAAAAGCCTCGTTGACGTATATTCTTTCATGTTCTCCCATGTGGGGTGAGGAAAGCCAAATTCTTGATAGCATAATTTAATCTTATAAATACTTACCGGTAAATTCTATTAATTCATTTTGATTGATAGATTCTTTTTTGTTACCCTGGCAGGCACGCCCATAGCAGTTACATTTGCAGGTAAGTCCTTCACAATCATTGACATCCCACCCACTATCGAGTTCTTCCCTATCTGAATTCCCTGCTTGGTAGCCGAATTAATACCCATCAAGACCCCCTCTTCGATATGGGTAAATCCTCCCAAAGAAACACCCGGAGATAGTGTACTGAATTGTGAGATGGTGCTATTATGACCAATAGAACAATTCATATTGATGATGACGAAATCTCCAATTGATGATTCAAAATTGATTTGTGTTCCAGGGTAAATAATTATTCCCCTGCCCAATGATACCTCTTTTGAAATCCAAACATTTTTTGAAATCAAATTAGGGAAAAGCAGATTCCCGGATGAATATTCGTCAATAATATTCTTTCTGATTCTCGGGTCTCCGATTCCAACCACAACAGAAGTGGAATTTCTGATTTTCTCCAATTGATTTACACCGCCCAATACGGGATATCCACATATTGCTCCACCCCATCTTTCCGAATCATCATCCAAAAAGCCCTCTATTTCTACGCCGGTCAGGTTAAATTCTTTAAAGTTATGAGCGATGAACTGTCCTATATTACCACATCCAACTATTAGAAGTTTCACAGGTTTGTTTTTTTTTAATGCCAGTCCGGCAATTAATTCTTTATGCACTCAGCATAACTGAACGCACATTCATCAACAATTAAGATCAAAATTAAATAAAAATAAAAGATTAATGAAGTACAAGGTTAAATAGCCGAACCTAAGGCAATTCAAGCATAAATGAAATACTTTTTAAGATTTAAGAAGGGTTTTTCGAGAATCCAATAGCTAAAAGAAGCAATGGAAATAGTCAACATGAATACCATTACCAGGTCAATCAATAGATTCTTTGTGAGAAAATATTTATCCACAACATTTACGGCCAGCGCATGCCACACATAAATGCCATAGCTAATCATACCCAGGTATTGCATAAAACCTAACTTCAAAAAGCCGGTTATATTTCCCTTGTCCTCTGATATAACGCAGGAGCCGATCACTCCAAAATACAATAAACCTAACGCATTGTGTTTGAACATGCCCTGGTATAGACCCGGAAGTCCAATACATGCGATAAACGATATACCACCGATTACTATACTTAAAAAATAAATATGTTTATACTTCATTTCCAATAGTCCTTTCCTCTCCAGTATCGCCAGCATCCCACCCAGCACGAGTTGGTCTAGTCGGGTAAATGTAAATAATTCTGTATAATATCCTTTTGCCAGCATCAGGTAACGAAGCAAAAATGAAGCCAATACAAGCAACAGCGCAATCTTCCAAAGGCTAACTTTTTTATAGCGGTAAGCAAACAGCACTACAGCCGGCCACAATAAATAAAAATGCTCTTCTACCGCGAGTGACCAGAAGTGAAGCGGCCCGGAAGATTTCCAATTAAAAGTTCTGGCGAAATTTTGAAGATAGGTGAAATAGTAAAATGTATGGGAAAAAGACAATGAAAAATGATACAAAGACTTCAATAAGAAGGGTAAATAGTAATAACACAGCAGAGCGGAATAATAGAGAGGGAAAATTCGGAGAATTCTTCGAATATAGAAGGTCATGAAATAATTGTGGTTATTTACGGAATTGATGAGGATTCGGGTGATAACAAATCCCGACAGCACGAAAAATAATGAAACCCCAGAATTTCCGAATTTCGCTATTTGTGTCACCCATCCTGATCCACCCATTCTGGAGGGAGAAAAAAAATGAGCGATAATCACCATAAAAGCTGCTATAGTTCTTAAACCGTCCAGGGATTTAAAATATTTCAGCTTCATGTAGGATTAACTATCAAAAAAGTTCAGACTCTTTTAGCAAGACTGGCATGGCGTCTACATCCCTTAAAAAGACGTAATTCTCGCTGAAAATGTAGTGGATGGTTTCTTCCGTTCTATCCGTTTCATCAAATAATTTAAGCAGCGTAAGTAAGGGTAAATTTGCTCCCGCTGCCGCAAATGACGATGTAAAGGCAACGTGCCTGATATTCACTTCCGTTATTTTAGGAATTCCGTTTCTGTCTTCTTTAAAATCAATTGTATATATGCCGTTTAACCCAACATCCTTTTCCCTTGAAACCAGGCTTAATGCTGTGGTACCTATCTCAACCAGTCGGGCATCATTTAATAAGCGTCCGAACGCCGTATTGCCGGTAATGCCGGATGGGGCGACCTTGGCCATGATGTATTTCACCCGTTCCGCACAGGCGGAAGCTAATAAAGCATTATTGAAGTAGAGCAGTTTACAGGCCAGGTTGCGGCCGGAAAGATATTCGGTCGCAAGAAATTCATCAATCTCGGGATTCATCTCAATCCATTGATGCAGTTTTTTTTCACTGTCTATCTTTAACGAGCCCATCCCGCTTGAACCTTCGGTTCCTCTTACCCAAAATTTGTTGCCTAATAAACGCACTAGACTATCATAAGAAAAATTTTTCGGGTCCAATTTCATATAATGAGGGATATAGTCCGTATCCTTTAAAAGATTATGCAGTTTGAATTTATTAACCAAAACCTCGGCTAACCGGTAATCGGGTAAATGTAGTTTAATTTTCTTCGTAAGTCTCGAATGGTTCTTTGCCCATTCCAGTACCTCGGATTCCGGAAGAACAATAGCCGCATCTATATTGTTCTCCATAATAATTTCATTAATTCTACTCCAGTAAAGGTCCTCTTCCGCGCGCGGAACGAGAAAAGTTTTGGTGAATAAACTCTTATCATATAATCCATAAGCCCGTGGATTCGAGTCTATGCCAATAAATTCAAACAAGTCTTTGTGTACTCCTCCAAAATATTTAATGGATCGTACAAATGAACGGGGGGTAGGACCACCCACACCGGTCACCAGGACTCTTTTAACTGACGATAGAACATTTATTGACATGATTATTTCTTCTTTAGCGAATTCAAATATAACTTAAAATCGTTTTTTAATTTTTCGGATCCAATTACCATACTAAGCAAACTCCAGTTGTGATTGCCTTCCACCAATACAGGTCCATCATTGGTAATCGCAATATCCCATCCGATGGAGCGGTTTTCGGGCGTTAATTCGGCTGCTTGAATGGCAAGTGTCTTACACTCGTTCCAATAAGGAATTTTAAACCCAATAACAGGCACCTTTGTTATTGGGTGTTCAAATACTTTAGGTTTCGTGATATCCAGGTAAATACCAGGATTCTTAATCTCGCCAGATTCCAGGTCTATTGAAGCGCCGAAATTTTTTCCGAAATCGTTTATGGATAGATTATCTACATCCGCATCAACGCTGACCCTTATAAAGGAAAGTAAAATAACTGCCCTGTCTCCTAAAAACTGGGTCACAATCCTGATGGTGTTTACTGCGGCAGGCGACAGCCTCATCAGTTCATCGTGCTGAACGATATAGTGCTCTGCCAGATTGAAGCCTTCTGTGTCCATGAAGTGCAGCATCGACTCCAAAGAGTATTTCTTACCATCTATTACCTCCACCTGTTTGCCGGCTCCTCCGGTTGATTTTTTCAGAACAATTTTTGAACAGGCGGTATTATAAAAATTTTCCGCAAACTTTCTGTCACGTTTCAAATAGTCTAACGACGCCCATTTCCTCCCGGACAAGGTATCAAATTTTTCCAGAAATTTAATTTTGTCATGTAATACAATTCTGGCGTCAGGAGGGTTCATTCGGAGCTGAAATTCATACATAAATCCCATGCAGGGAAAAAGTCCCCATTCACGTTTCGGTAGTTCATAAAATCTGTAGGAATAATAATCAATGGGTGCGGCATTGTGTTTTATCATCGTATAGATCACTTCCCGGATTTGCTTAGGATAAGAAATTTTCTTTTCCCGTTTTACAAAGCGTGAATATCGGAAAACCAATCTCCATTTTGTTTTGAGAAGATAGTAGGGTAGGTAAAGAAACCTTCTAAGGTGCATTACGTTGTTTTAAAACTGTATTTTAAAAATGAGGAAGTTCCGGATGATTGCAAACCCCTTTAATGGCTGTCATTTTTTTCAGTCGTTCCGAGAAAAGGTCGCATCGGAATATTGGATTCTGCATTAATCCCGTCTCTCTTAAAGACTTTTAATATCGTCATTAAGAGGATCTTAATATCTAATGAAAAGGAGCAATGATCCACATACCAAACGTCGTAGTCAAATTTTTGTTCCCAACTTATGGAATTACGCCCATTTACCTGTGCCCATCCTGTAATTCCCGGGCGAATTTCATGCCTGCGTTTCTGCTTTGTATTGTAAAGAGGCAGATACCTGACTAACAATGGTCTGGGTCCTATCAAACTCATATCACCTTTTATGACGTTGAGAAGTTGAGGAATCTCATCCAGCGAAGTCTTTCTGATAAAACGTCCTGCTGAAGTGATGCGTTGATAATCGGGAAGTAGTTTTCCGTCCGTGCCCTTCTCATCGGTCATGGTTTTAAATTTTATTACCCTGAAAATTCTTTCATTTTTTCCGGGCCTCGGTTGCAGAAAAAAAGGTTTTCCGCGATTCACCAGTGAAAGAACAATCACTACTGTTATGAATATCGGAAATAAGATCAGGAAGGCAGTTGTCGCAATGATGAAATCCAGTATCCTCTTAAAAAAAAATCGGTACATTAAGAAATAGATAGGTAAGTTCTGCAATTTATCTTTTCAGAAACTATTCGTATATGCTAAAATTGAAGAACCGTGCCACCCCAGGAGTATCCTACTCCAAAACCGGCTATGAGTACACGGGAACCCGGTTTGATTTTTCCTTCAATAAAAGCATTTTTAAGAGCGATGGGTATCGTAGAAGAAACGGTATTGCCGCAATGCGCCATATAAACAAAGAATCGTTCAGTCGGGATTTTAATTTTTTTTCGCAGGTAATCAAGCATAAACTTGTTGGCCTGGTGAAAAACAAAAAGGTCAATTTCTTCCAGGGTTAGTTTGTTTTTTTCCAGTACCTTGTTTACGAGCAGAGGGACTGATTCCAGCGTGAAATTGAAAATCTCAGCGCCGTTCATGTAAAGGTAATTATCGTTATATGGATTACCTTCTTCATTAGTGTGCAAAGTCTTATCACCGGTTTTTTGAGATCGCATCGCTCCGTTTTTTACAATAAGATTGGGAGCTCCCGTGCCATTTGTTCCAAGCACTATTTTCTCAATATAGCCGCCCTGTTGTTCTCCATGAATGTAAATGGCTGCCGCTCCGTCGCCAAAAATAGAGCGGTTACCCTTGTCTTCCGGATGCAGCAATTTACTGTAGGTCTCCGCAGTGATCAGCAGCACATTGCTGGCTTCTCCGGAGGCTATAAGACCTTTTGCCAGGCTTAATCCGTATATAAAGCCCGAACATCCCTGGTTAATATCAATTGCTCCGGCCGATTGGAGTAGTCCCAATCGTTCATGGATCAGACATGCCGTTGTGGGCAAAAAGTAATCCGGGGTCTGTGTGCACAATATGAGAAATTCTATTGCTTCCGTTTTGAGCTGGTATTCTTCAATCAATTTCTTTGCCGCTTGCACGGCAAGGTCAGAGGTGCATTCATGCTGAGCGGCAACTCTCCTGGAGGTGATACCCACTTTATTCATGATTTTGTCAACACTCCATTCCGGGAAAAGTTCATTTAGCTGCTCGTTGGTGAGTTCGGTGGAAGGTAAATAGTAAGATATAGCTGAGATACGAGCTGGAGAAATTGACGACATCAGTGTAAGGTAATTTTATATCTCAATCAGGTCAGAAACAAAAATAGAACGGTTATTTGTATATAAGGTTCCCCAGGACAATCCTACCCCAAAACCACACAGGAGAAGCCTGTTAACCGGATTCGATAAAGCCGTTTTCAGCTCCGTTACTATGGTAAGAGGAATAGAAGCAGAGCTGGTGTTTCCAAAATGTTTCAACGAATAAGGAACTTTTGTTTCCGGTAAGCTCAATTTCTTTCGAATCTTTTCATTCATCATTTTGTTAGCCTGGTGGAAAACTGCAAAATCAATATCCTCAGTTGTAATTTTAAGATGGTCCATCAATTTTTTACAAGTCTTTGGAGCCTCACTGATGCCAAATGAGAACACGTCAAATCCATCCAAATGGAGGCTGTTGGGCGAGCGGGTCAATCCTTCTTCATTGGTGTATGCTGTCAGTGAATTTGCGGTGAACCGGTTCCGGTATCCGCCTTCGGGCACAATGATCGCCTTATGTCCAGACCCGTCCGTTGCCATGTGAAAAAACAGCCCGTCGGCTTTTTCATCATATTCAAGAAGTGTGGCTGCGCCGGCGTCGCCAAACAACATGCTGCTGCTTTTGTCTTTGGGGTATGGGATTTTTGAAGCGGTATCTCCAACCAACAAAAGTCCCCTTTTCATTTGTCCTGACGACAAAAATGCAGCAATCAAATTCAACCCGTAAATATAGCCACTGCATCCAAGAGGGACATCAAACGCCAGCGTCTCTTTGCTTAATTTTAATCTGTCCTGTATGATACAGGCTGTATTGGGCAAAAAATAATAATCAGGAGATTGCGAGACGAAAACAAGTAAGCCTATCTCGCTTCTGTCAACCCCGGTGTCTTCCAATAATTTTTCTGCAGCTGCTACGCATAGGTCAGAGGTGCAGGTATCTTCACCTGCCTTCCTAAATTCCTCTACGCCCACGTTGTGGATAAATGCCTTAACATCTCCTTCAGGAAAAAATGAGTTCTCGCTGTTCTTTTCAATTTGCCCGGGAACGCAGGCACTGATTCCGGTAATAGATACAAATCTGTTGTGCAGTAATGCCATATTCAAATATTAATCGAGCAGACTATACCTGCCGCCGTCCATCGTAAGCGACCTTCCGGTCATCCATCTGGAAGCATCCGAAAGAAGAAAAATCGCCCCGTTGGCCACGTCCTCCGGAGCACCATAGCCCAGCGGGTATTTTAGTCTGTCTTTTTCAATGGTTTCTGTTGATAATATATTTTCCATCTCAGCCGTCATATCCGTCCGAACCATGCCAGGCTCGATGGTATTTACTCTGATTCTTTGCGGAGCAAGCTCGTTGGCAATGACGCGGGCGGCTGATGACATGGCTCCTTTACTGCCTGTGTAAATCAAAGATGATTTAGTGCCGATTTGCTGGGCTACGGAAGAAATCAGCACAATAGAGGAATCGTTGTTCTTTTTAATTTTTTTGTTCTTGAGCAGTTGGGATAGTAGTAAAACCATTGCAAAGTAGTTAATGTTCATCACTTCCGTCAGGTCTTGTCGCTTGACAAATTTCAAAGGGGTTAATTTCGATACCCCCGCTGCATAGACCACCCCGTCAACCTCCTCCACTTCCGATGCTATTTTCTTAATTCCAGTATCGTCAGCCAGGTCCGCCTGAATAGATGAAGCCTTTCCTTCTCCTGATGCCCGTACCATTTCACTTAATTGCTGTTGCCTCCGGGCCGTACCGGTTACCCTGCCGCCGGCGTCAATAATTGCGCGACAAATACTCAAACCTATACCGGATGATGCACCCGTTACCAATATGTGCTTACCGTCCAAACGAAACGATGAGTTAAGCGTCATTGCTCTTTTCCGGTTTTCGCTAACAAATAATCCATCTATTTGGCATGTACACGATTGAACAGATCTTCTATCGTGACAGCCTCTCTTAGGTCAGCTCCGGTGATTTTCTTGTTATAGTTTTCATCAACCATAGCAATAATCATCAGGGCCACCATTGAACTCCATTCGTCCAACTCTTTAAATTTGGTTGAAGGGGTAAATACGGAAAGGTCTGTCTCATCAAATTGTTCCGCGAAAGCTTGTAAAAACTGGTCTTTATCCATAAAAAAAGATTGAGATTAAATGTTGATTTTTATCATCTATTTGAAAATACCCCTACACTATATACCGGTAGGTAAAGCAGGTACGCCCATATAATGGCCGTAATCTTTTACACTCTTAAATAAGACCGACATTGGCCCGATTATATTGTGATTTCCAACTTTCTTGTATTGTATAACACCGGAATTCATTCCGAAATCATTGCCGTCGCCGATCTCCACTCCTCCGGAAATCAACGTGGATGTTGCAAACGTATTAAAATTGCCGATAATCGTATCATGGCCAATCCTAACTCCAGCATTAAATACATTATAATTTCCGATTTTATTATCTGCAGACAGCGAGGATAGTGGTTGAATAATATTCCCTACGCCGATAGTCAGCGATTTGAAGTGTAAAAACTGGCTGGAAGGATGGATCAGATTTGGAAAATCTAGTTTATCGGAGCATAGTTGCTCCCGAATGGAATGAATATTTTGAGATTTTCCTGCTGCAATAATCACGTCTATCTCCTCGTCAATTTGATTGATATCAGAAATTTTTCCTTTTATTTTGAAATCCATGAAAAACTTCCCCTTTTCCAGGTCGTCGTCAAAGAATCCCCAAAAATCCCAGCGTGGCTCTATCCTGTTTATATCCTCAATCGTCAAATACACTTCCTTGGCAAACCCACCTGCACCCGCGATAACAATTTTTCTCATCTTCGACTGTCTTTTTAGCTTACTGTTTTACTTAAATCGGTCATCTGTTATTTCAAATTTTATATCCAAAAAGCGA
>JACFNM010000676.1 GCA_019454915.1 Chitinophagaceae bacterium | reverse complement strand
AGTTACCCTGACCAGGAGAAAAAATACGTAAAAGATAAATGGATAAGATTGGGAATACTTGCTCATGATTTCTGTGAAAGTGTCTGCGAGGGGTGGCAGGGTTTTCATGAAGCAGTGAATTCAATAAAACTTTTTAAAGAGATTGGGTACCATACGAATACCGTAATGCTCAATGCTTCGATCTGGAGATTGGACAAACCTTGAGCGGAAGAATATTGATAACGGGCATTGGTTTCATTACACCAATCAAACCTTTTCAGGGGGTGAACGAATTCTGGCATGCATTGTGTTCCGGGCAGGATCTTATAAAAAAAACGAGACTTCCTTTGCTTGAAATTGATGGGGAATGGCCAATGGCGGAAATTAGCCTTTCCTGCATAACGCAAACCGTTCAACCGGAAGATAAATTTCAATATCTTATGAAAAGAGCTTTGAACATGGCAATTGAGGATGCAAATCTGAAAGATTGCTCAAATATAGGTTTCTCCATGGGTACGGTTTTGGGAAATATGTTATTAAAGGAAAAAAAATTGGCTGATGCAAAAAAGCAAAAGAAAGAATACTGTGGTGAACAAGATTCCCTTTCTAATGTGACATTGCAATTTTCTTCCCTATATAACCTAAACGGACCAAAATATACCGTCTCAACCGCATGTACTTCCGGTACTGATGCCATAGGGATTGCAGCCAGAAGCATACTATCCGGCAAAACTGATATTATGATTGCCGGTGGAGCTGATATTTTGAGTGATTTTGCTATTATCGGATTCCATGCCCTTCAGGCAATTACAACTGATAAGGTAAGACCCTTCGATAAAAACAGAAGCGGACTCGCACTCGGCGAAGGGGCGTCATTTGTTGTGCTTGAGTCCGAGAAAAGCGCGGCAAAAAGAAATGCAAAGGTATATGGCCGGGTCATGGGATATGCGTCGCGTGCTGACGCCAATCATTTAACAGGCCCTCATCGCGAAGGACGAGGCCTTGCCGAAGCAATAGACAGGGCAATGGGTCAGTCGGGAGTAAAACCGGGTGATATTAATTATATTAATGCACACGGGACTGGTACGGTTTACAATGATCTTATGGAAACAAAGGCAATAAAGCGGGTATTTGGAAGGTTGGCATATGATATCCCAATCAGTTCGACAAAGTCAATGCTGGGACATTCCCTGGGTGCGGCGGGGGCTATCGAAGCTATATGTTGCCTGCTGGCAATAAAAAACGGAATTGTACCTCCTACCATTAACTTTCAGGAATGCGATCCCGACTGCGATCTTGATTA
>JACFNM010000675.1 GCA_019454915.1 Chitinophagaceae bacterium | reverse complement strand
CAATTAAAGCAAATTTGTTTGAAGGTTTTCTTTGAAATGACAAAACTCAACACACATGGGAGTACAAAGAAGGCGAACTTCAGGCGTTATTGGACATAGAAGAGAAACAAAAATCACAGACAAAGCAACCAACGACACAAAAACAATGGTGGAAATTTTGGAAATAAAAACTGGTGCTAATAACATCGCTTTCGTTTCGTCCGAAGGACGAGAAATGAAAGCGATGTTGAACGAAACCTACGGTTGCCGTTGTTACATTATGGAGTTGCCGTTCTTTGAAGTGGAGGTATTTTGCAAGCCGGGCAGGGTCTGCCTGGTACCTGATGTTTGGGAGGTGGGCTTTTTGATTTCCTTTTCTGTAGGCGCGTAACCCCCTTTATTTCCGGCCGAGTCTCGCGGTATAGATTCTGCTCCATGTTGACCCAGGATGTGGGCCGGACATTCGGTAAACAAATTTATATAAAACCCCGTTATCCGGCGCAGTTACAAGTCCTGACTATTGAACACAAACAGAACGACCCCAAACTATTGACGACCCTTAGAAAGCAGGGTAGACTATAATAGAAATCCGGTTAGCAACATTCCTATGTGACGCGCATTTTGTACAAATATGTCGTTTAACCATTAAACATCAGCCTGGACGGGAGCATCAAAAGCCGGAAAGTTTTTTAAAATCCGCGAATCCAATTTGGCGTTTTAGTACCTATCCTTTAATTTCGCTTCTTAATGCAACTCAGCACAAAACATTTGTTGGGCATTAGGGACCTCGCTCCATCGGATATACAACTCATTTTAGATACAGCCAGCCAGTTTAAGGAAGTTTTACAGCGTCCTATTAAGAAAGTACCTACACTCCGCGATGTGACCATCGTCAACCTTTTTTACGAAAATTCAACCAGAACGCGCATATCTTTTGAGCTGGCGGAGAAAAGATTAAGCGCAGACACCATCAATTTTACCGCCAGCGGGTCTTCCGTATCCAAAGGGGAAACCCTGCTGGACACGGTGAATAATATTCTCTCCATGAAAGTGGACATGGTGGTGATGCGTCACAGCGCCAGCGGCGCTCCCCATTTTTTAGCGAAGCATATTCCCGCCGCCATCGTTAATGCCGGAGACGGTATCAATGAACATCCCACCCAGGCTTTATTGGACGCTTTCTCCATGAGAGAACAGAGAGGCAAATTAGAAGGACTAAAGGTGGCTATCATCGGCGATATCATGCATTCGAGGGTAGCATTAAGCAATATTTATCTGCTGAAAAAGATGGGGGCGGAAGTGATG
>JACFNM010000674.1:280-1286 GCA_019454915.1 Chitinophagaceae bacterium | reverse complement strand
GCTCAGAAATCCACTCGACCGGCGGTTTGGCGGTTCGCAAAATATCCAGCGTCTCGTCGCTGGATTGTCCATCGATAATCAGGTGCTGAATTTTAGGATAATCCTGACCTTTTACAGAATCGATGGCCTGGGCCAGAAAATCGGCGGAATTGTAAGAGGGCGTAACAACAGAAACCTGGGGAGTAGCTTCAAAATGCATTCAAAACTCTAGCTCACAATACACTTTCATAAATGTTTACCGTCTCGCGGGCGGCGCGTTCCCAGGAGAATTTTTGTACCTGCAAAGATCCTTTTGTGCGCAATGATTTTTGCAGCGAGCGATCTTGAAGCAGAGTATAAATTGATTCTGCAATTTGCGCCACATCGGTGGGGTCAACCAATACTGCGGCATCGCCCGCAAGTTCTGGCAGCGACGTGGTGTTGGAACAAATCACCGGACAGCCGCAAGCCATCGCCTCCAATACCGGCAGACCAAACCCCTCAAATAGCGAAGGGAACACCAACGCAGTAGCTGCGTTATAAAGAGCGGGCAAATCCTCATAAGGCAGATACCCAAGCAGATGAACCTGATCGGTCACCCCGGATTGGTGAATTTGTTGTTTGAGATATTCCGGGTTTGACCAAATTCCCGATAAAACCAGATGCACAGTAAGGCCGTACTGGTGGCGCAATAACCTGATAGCCTCAAACAACCGGGCATGGTTTTTATGCGGCCAGGGATTGGCCGGGTAAAAGACAAACTGGTCTGGCAGATGATATTTTTGCCGGATTGCGACCTTTACCTGCTCATCTTCAATCGGCTGAAAATTGGGGCTGATGCCGTGATGAATAACGGTTATTTTTTCCGGGGAAATATTGTATTTCTGAATAATAGATTGACGGGTAAATTCAGAAACGGTGATGATATGCCGCGCTTTTTTTGCCGATGGCAAATAGGTTGACTTTCGCCGAACAAGCTCCCGTTTCGGAAAAAACTGGGGGAAATATTCGTGTTGAAGATCGTGCA
>JACFNM010000674.1:0-251 GCA_019454915.1 Chitinophagaceae bacterium | reverse complement strand
GTAACCACGCACGCTGTTTTAACATCTAACTGGTCGATGGTAGTGCCCGGATAGTGCAGTAGATCGACGGAATGCCGGTCCAACTGCTGCGTAGCAAAGGAAGGCGTTAGTTTTAACTTGCGGCGAATACGGTCAAATAATGAGGGTGCAGGCGGTAAAAGCAAAATATTAGTTTTACTGTAATTGGGACAGGCCAAATCAGTAAAAATGTACTGGTTATGTTCCGATATAAACAGGGTATACTGGTTTTG
>JACFNM010000121.1 GCA_019454915.1 Chitinophagaceae bacterium | reverse complement strand
CTGCGGCGCTTCGGCCTATAGTCGGGACTGGGATTATAAACGGATACGGGAAGTAGCCGATAAAATCGGCGCCCTGGTATTGGCAGATATCGCCCATCCGGCAGGACTGATCGCCAAAGGACTGCTCAATGATCCTTTTGAGCACTGTCATATTGTGACTTCCACTACCCATAAAACACTAAGAGGCCCAAGAGGTGGAATCATCATGCTCCGGCATGATTTCGACAATCCATTTGGCATCAAAGATACTAAAGGAAATATCCGCCCAATGAGCGCTTTGCTTGATTTGGCTGTTTTTCCGGGCACGCAGGGGGGACCACTGGAGCACATCATAGCGGCGAAGGCGGTGTCCTTTGGCGAGATACTCACGGATGAATACACGGCTTATGCGAAGCAGATAATATCCAATGCCCGATCTATGGCTGCATCATTTGTAAAACGCGGATATAATCTCATCAGTCAGGGTACCGATAATTTGATGCTGATTGACCTGAGAAACAAAAACCTTACCGGTAAGAAAGCCCAGGAAGCGCTGGATAAGGCGCACATTACGTTGAATAAAAATGCCGTGCCCTTTGATGATAGGAGCCCCTTTGTGACTTCAGGAATACGGGTAGGCGTACCGGCGATCACTACCCGCGGATTGAAAGAGATGCATATGGAACCCATTGTGGACCTGATTGACACGGTATTGAAAGAACCGGATAACGAAAAGATAATCGCGCATACACGTCAGCAGGTACAGCAGTTCATGCAGGAGTTTCCGCTCTATCCCGAATTGGGTTAGCATGTGTTGGCGCCCGAATTATTTCAAATAAATACTTTTCTTGTATGATACAACGTATGCAATCTCTCTGGTTACTGTTAGCAGGTCTCTGCTCTTTTCTCACGCTCCGGTTGCCCGTGTACAATGGTAATAAACTGGTAAACGGTATAAGCGAATATAACCAGTTAAATGCGGCCAGCAACCTGTTCTTATTGGTCCTGGCGGTGGCCACCGGAATCGTTACATGGATTGCTATCTTTTTATATAAGAACAGATCCATGCAGCAAAAGCTATGCTTTCTAAGCCTGCTGCTTTTTATTATTTCGGGACTATTATATTATTCAAGAATAAATTCATTTGTTGAAGGCTCTTTTACCTTATGGTCCGTCCTCTATTTTTTGATACCGGTTGCTATAATCCTGGCAATCCGGGGAATTTATCGTGACCAGAAACTGATAAAAAGCGTAGACAGGCTGCGGTAACGTTTTTTTAGGTGATTTTGAGAATTGCATAATAAGTGAGAGGCTTCAGATAATATTGTGATAAATTAGAGATGATCGAAAAATCTTAATTGTCGGGAAATTTATCAAGAGATTTACCCGGCTCTTTTTTCTAAACTAAACTTTACCATAAAGATGAGGCTGCCATTTTTTTTTTATTATTTCGGACAAATTGAGAAGCTATGTTTCAGGGTTGCGTCCCTGACTGGAGTACTTCTTTTGATCACTTTAAGCCTCCGGGCGGATCACGGACAGTCATTTAAGGATACTTTTGAGCGTAATGCAGGCGCCTTCCGTGCAGCCGTGGTAAAAATAGACATCACGCCCAAGGAACCGAAGATGCTGCTGGGATATAATGCCCGACAGTCAGATGGGATACATGATCCCATCTTTCATCGCATTGTGATGCTGGACGATGGGGTTACGAAGTTTGTACTGGTATCCACCGATATCTGTGTGATTTCTCCTTCGGAATACGACCACATGGCATCCTTATTATTTAAGAAATTCGGTATTGCTCCTGAAAATTTCTGGTGGTCTGTAACGCATACGCATTCAGCTCCCGAGGTTGGTGTACCCGGTCTTCCCGAAACGTTTATGGGTGAACGCTATAAGCACCCGGTTGATAATGTCTATACTGATTTTGTGGAGCAGAAGATACTGGAAGGCGTACAAAAAGCGCAGAACAATCTGGTAAAAGCAAAACTCGGAGTAGGCTGGGGTCACTCCAACGCCAATATGAATCGCCGGGCTATTGATGTCAACGGCAAGGCATCGCTGGGTATGGATCCGGACGGACCGGTGGATAAAAGAATAGGACTCATCCGCATTGATAAGGAAGACGGCACACCACTGGTGCTGATATCCAACTATGCCATTCATGGAACGGCATTGGGCTCACCCAATCTTAAGATAAGCGCTGATGTGCCCGGCATTGTTGCAGAATATGTAGAAGAAAAAACAGGCATGCCCATGTTATTTATCAACGGAGCAGCCGGAAATATGGCTCCCATATACAGCACCTATCCTAATCCGGGCTCTGCTCATCTGTCGCAGTTCAGGGTATTATTAGGCGACAGGATACTGGAAGCGAATAAACAAATCGTGACCAATATTCCGGAAGTAAAATTATTTACAGGAAAGACCTTCGTAGAAACGCCGAGAAAAGAGGGATTGGGTTGGCCTTCAGATTTGGGTGCTTACACCCGCACTACCGCTGACGGCAAAAATCTTATCCGGCTGCCAATACGGTTTTTAAAAATCAATCAGGATATAGCTATCTGGAGTCTGCCGGTGGAGCTCTTCTGTGAAATTTCCAATGAGATACGCGATCGCTCTCCCTATACCTATACTTTTTATTACGGCTATACCAATGGATGGCTGGGCTATTTTCCGCCGGCCTCACAATTTCAGTACGGAGGCTATGAAATCGAAACCGTTTGCCCCTATACAACACAGGCTGAATCGGATTTGAAGAATGCCGTGATGAGTTATCTGACAGGACGATTGAGAGGCCGATAAACTTAATTTTAATCCTCATTATGTAGTAGTGAATTCTAATCGAAAAAGAGTGCAGGATTAGGATCAAATTCCCAATTCCGGGTAAATATCTGTTATTAAATATGAAGAAGTATATAATTTCTCCTTTTGTAGCTATTCTTTTTATATCGCCTTGTTCTATAGGACAGACAGTAACCACCATGCCTTCGATTAAGGTGAACCTTACCTCTCGCTCATCGTTGAATACGCCCACTTCAGACAAGCCACAATCGAAATTGTGCTATATGGATTCGCAATGGTGGGCAATAATAGCAGATTCCTTTGGTCCTGCATTTTTTCAACGCACACCGTCAGGCTGGAAAAGACATGAGGAAGTCAGTAAACGGCTGAAAGGAGTACCGGGAAGAGCAGACGTGTGGTATGAAGACCGGCAGGTGACTGCGGTAGGTATTTCTGATTCCACACTATATGTTTACCGGTTGGCGCCGGATAAATCTTCATCAGATCATTGGCGGGTGCTTTTCTCAAAACCATTGAAAATTCCGCAAAATCATCCAAAAATTGAAACGGCAACCATCGCAAAAGATGCTGCAGGAATCTGGTGGGTAGCTGCTGATGTGGGAGAGAGAGCAATGTATGTATGGAGTTCCAAAAATGCCAGACGCTGGAACGATCCGGTGTTGGTTGCCGAAGGGATGGCCCCGGATGATATCTGCAGTATCGTATCATTAAAGAACGCTGTGATGATCATTTGGTCTGATCAAAAAGCCGAGGCAGTCTATTGTCGTGAACATAAGAATGGAGATCCGGCAGACAGATGGTCGGCTGTACAGACAGTGGAATCCGGAAACAGTACTGCGGATGATCATATTAACACCGCAGTATCTGCAGACGGAACATTATGGGTGAATACCAAGAATGAAGTGGATTCGGTAGGGTTTCCCAACCTGGTGCTTCGCGTCCGTAAGCCGGACGGGACATGGAGAAACTTCCCCTACGCTATTCTAACTAAAGATACCGGTCCAAGTCGTCCGGTCGTAATCACCACGCCTGATCCTAATCTCATATTATCAGGGTACACCATTTATGATCATACCAACAAAAAGAGATATCGTGACCGCATAGCCTTTGGAATGATTGATACTTCTTCTAACGACATTATGACAAGAACGGTAGAAGTCATTGTGCCGGATACCTCTCTGCAGGTGATGGTGAATAATATAACCGGACCCAAATCTGCTTTTCCAAAAGATGGGCCATGGATTATACTGGCTTCAGACAGGAAGGGAAATATTTATGAAGCTGATCTGAGACCTTTTTTTGACAAGCCGGTCAGGTAAAGATATTCCGTACAAAGCACGATAAAAATCCAACACATTTTATAAGACTCGTTATGACAAAGAAAATTCTGACCATTGCAGTTGCCATCTTTCTAAGTAATGCTGTTATCTCACAATCTGGTAAGCAGAATACTGCCTCTTATGATATTTGTATTTATGGAGCCACTTCATCCGGAGTAATTGCTGCCTATACAGCGGCAAGATGTGGCAATAGCGTTGTTTTGATTGAGCCCGGCAAAATGATCGGAGGGCTCACCACCGGTGGTTTAGGCAAAACTGATTCCGGGATTAAAGAGGCGATCACGGGGCTGTCCCTGCAATTTTACCAGCGGGTTGCACAGAAATATGGGTCAACCGGTGAGCAATGGACTTTCGAGCCCAGGATAGCGTTGGAAGTGATGGAAGATTTCATCCGTGAAGGCGGGGTCAACGTGTTGATGCAAACTCAATTAATCGGAGTAGAAAAGCAAGGAGCAGTTATTCGGTCTGTCCGGCTTCACGATCAAAATACTAAAAAGAAAATGACTATTCATGCCAAACAATTCCTTGATTGTACCTACGAAGGAGATTTGTTAGCTAAGGCTGGTGTTTCTTATTTTATAGGGAGGGAAGACAATAGCGTATATAAAGAAACGCTCAACGGCTTTCAGTTGCCGGAATATCACAAACAATCGGGATACCATCAGTTTCCGGATGGAGTCAGCCCTTATAAAATTCCCGGCGATACCCGAAGCGGATTATTATGGGGGATATCAAAAAACAAAACGCAGGCATCAGGAAAGGGCGATCGAAAAGTACAGGCTTATAACTTTCGTATATGCCTCACCGATAGCGCCGAAAACCGGATTCCCATTACGTGCCCGGAGGGTTACGATGCATCGAGATATGAATTATTGATACGACTGATTGAAGCGCAGCCGACCATGAGAGGGATCAATGATTATTTCATCTGGAGTATGATGCCCAACCGGAAAACGGATATCAATAACCGTGGCGGATTCTCAACCGATATGATTTATATGAATCAAAATTGGCCGGAGGCAAACTATAAGCAGCGGGAAAAGATGGTTAAAGAAGCGCTTTCTTATACCAAGGGATTGTTATATTTCATGATTACCGATCCCCGTGTACCGGACACTCTTCGGGATTTTATTAAAAACTGGGGATATCCGAAAGACGAATACGAGCAATTCGGTCACTTTACGCCACAACTGTACGTAAGAGAAGCAAGGCGCATGATTGGTGAATACATGATGACGGAGCGCAATTGCCGCGGTGAGGCTACCGTAGATGACGGAATTGGCTTTGCTTCCTATGGGATGGACAGCCATAATTGCGACCGGATTGTGGTGAATGGGATGGTGAAAAACGAAGGTAATGTGGAAGTAGGTGTACGCAAACCTTATGCAGTTTCTTATCGTTCTATTACGCCTAAACAAAACGAATGTACAAATCTTCTGGTTCCGGTTTGTTTATCCAGCTCTCATATTGCCTACGGGTCTATCAGAATGGAACCGGTATTTATGGTTCTCGGACAATCTGCTGCTATGGCAGCTTCTATGGCTATAAAAGAAAATAAACCCGTTCAGCAAATTAATGTGCCAGAATTGCAGCGCTGGCTACAAAACGATCCAGGTTTGGAAAAATAGAATAGAGAACCTGGAGATATTCGGCAGTCCGGCTATTTTATTTCTTTCTGATCGTTTTTTATACGGAGGATTTAGATGCCGTGCTACATGATCTTGAGAGGCTGAGTAATATCAACCCGGATATCAATAGAAAGAATGTCCTATGACAATTCCTGCGATATTTATTACTTTAACGCTCGGTTGACCGGTAGTGTGCATCAATATTCGCTATGGCAGAGTGGACGAAAAGATTGAGTATGAGTATTTTGCTGTAATATGGATTAATTGGCACAATAAGCTGAGTCTATTTTATATATTTACATATTATTGAAATCTGATCTTGTCTCGTGTACACTAAATTAAAACGACTGCTATTTTTCTGTCTTTGCGTTGTCTTATGCAATGCGTTACAGGTTTCCGGTCAGCAGGCCGATTCTACCGGCAGAGAGAACTACAAGTGGGGGCAGGTGGTGGTACCATCTGTGTTGATCAGTTATGGCGTCACCTCTATCTGCAATCCCAAATTAATGAAGTTGAACGAAGATATCCGTTTTAAACTTTGCGGAAATGAGCCTTATCGGCGTACGCGCATTGATGATTATGTGCAATATGCACCGGGCTTAATGGCAATCGGACTCAATATAGCCGGCGTTAAGGGAAAGTCGAAGATACAGGAGTTGCCTGTTATTTGTTTGCTATCGAACGTTATATTAACGTCGGTAGTAAGTTCCGCAAAGCCGTTGGTTCACCAAAAGCGGCCGGATGGTTCGGGGTATAGTTCCTTTCCAAGCGGGCATACGGCAGCCGCTTTCGCAGGCGCTGAATTACTGTACCAGGAGTATAAAGACCGGTCCGTATGGTATGGCATCGCGGGCTATACCTGTGCAGCGACTACCGGTTATTTTAGGATGTATAATAATCGCCACTCGCTCGCAGATGTATTGGCGGGCGCAGGAATAGGCATCCTTTCGACTAAGTTTGCCTATTTTACTTATGGAAAGATTAAACATGCGCTGACTAAAAATAAACGGGAATCTTATGCCGCCGGTCGGGAATTATAACTTAATATGCAGGCGAATTGGTCGAAATTATTTATGGATTCAAGAGCGGCTACCATGTGTAGGATTTTATTTATCAGTTTCCTCCTGACTGTTTTTTATTGTTTGCCGTCAGCAGCACAGGAGACAGATTCCATTCCCACAGAAATTCCTGTTCGCTTTTCAAAACATGTTGACAGCGCAGGGAAACAATTATTTATTTATTACAAAGGAAGCGAACGTGTGTTTGATTCCAGGGGCGTTTTTCATTTCGTCCGCGACCTGCCGGATGACATGTGGCAGATTGCAAAATCACCGTTTAAGAAATCGAATCTCGTAGGATTGGGCGCAGTGGCTGCTTCAACGGCCATCCTGTTACCGCTTGATCAGTTACTTATAGATAATGTGAGAACGATTTCCCAAAACATCGGGTTAACCGATCAAAACAGTTACGGAGTAGCGCTGGGGGCGGGTGAACTGAAGTTTATCAAGTATCCGAAGAATCTGAATACCGCTTTGTACCAGATGGGCGAAGGTGGAACAAGTATGTTTCTCGCCGGCGGACTCTGGATTTATGGAAAGATAGCTAAGGATTACAGAGCTATTCAAACTGCGGGAGATTTGGCCGAGACGTTTATCATCATGGGAGTCACCACGCAGGTACTTAAAAGAATCTCAGGAAGAGAAAGCCCTTTTGTGGCAACAGCGCCGGGAGGAGTCTGGCGGCCATTTCCATCTTTTAAAGCATACCAGCAAAACACTCCTCATTACGACGCTTTTCCTTCCGGACATCTGGCCACGATGATGGCAACGGTCACCGTACTGAGCAGCAACTATCCGGAGAAAAAGTGGATTAAGCCCGTCGGCTATACGGTTATGGGATTAACCGCCTGGGCCATGATGAATACAGAGGTTCATTGGATAAGTGATTATCCTCTTGCACTTGCGTTAGGATATCTCGCCGGTAAAATTTCCTCTAACCGGCACTTAAAAAAGCCAATGCCAAAGAAAGTAGAGCTATAACAGGAACTATCGTTTTTTATTCAAAGAGATACTGATTGATGTTGTAAAAATCGTGAACTTCGGCAACGCGTAGCGTTCATCTACGAATCATAAAAGAAATGCATATAGGCTGTGCTATTGCGGAGTACAGACAAAGATTTTTATGCTGTAAATTTTGCAAGCTGGTTTGAATTATATTTTTGTGTATCTTGGACGAGTAATTGGTTAAAAACCATTTTTTCAGAAAGATATCGTGAAGCTCCCGGCATCAGTTGAATACTCCTGCTCAGCTTATGGATTGGTTGTAAACCAATTTCACAAACATTGATGATTTTTTTCTCCACTTTTTTAAAGTGAACAATACATGCATGAACCCGAAACTTTGACTACACTATGGCCCATTCTGGTATATGCGGGCGGAGTAGTGTTACTGGTAACGATTATGTTGGTTGCTTCCTACTTTTTAGGAGAAAGGCATAAGGAAACGGTTACCGATCGCGTATATGAATCGGGTATTAAGGGCACCGGCGACGCGCGATTTAAGTTTCCTATTCATTTTTACATTCTCGCTATGTTTTTTGTGGTGTTCGATTTGGAGGTAGTCTTCATTGTTGCCTGGGCTATCAATGCCAAAGCATTGGGATGGGCGGGATATGTTGCTATCGCTACTTTTATTGGTCTGCTGGTAGCCGTGTTGATATATGAATGGAGAATAGGTGCGCTGGATTTTGGGCCTTCCGGAAAGAAAATTCTGAAACGTTATCATGAGAAATACAGAACGGAACCGACACAGATTATAAAGGATACTCAGGAGAATCAGAGAGTCACAGCATAAAAAGAAAAAATAATAATATAAGGTATGAAATGGTGGACAACCAGAGCCAATGACCCGGTTACTACTTTTAACGGTACGGGATCCATGCAGGAAGCAGTGCAACAATCCGTGGTGCTGACTACTATGGACTCTATGGTAAATTGGGGCAGAAAGAATTCTATTTGGCCATTCAACTTCGGATTGAGTTGTTGTTATGTGGAGATGGCTACCAGTATAACGAGTAAATATGATGTATCTCGTTTTGGTGCAGAAGTAATTCGCGGCACGCCGCGTGAAGCGGATATGATGATTGTGGCAGGAACGGTATTTATTAAAATGGCGCCGATCATCAGGCAATTGTATGAGCAGATGATGGCGCCGCGGTGGATAATCGCAATGGGCGCCTGTGCTTCTTCCGGGGGGATGTATGATATCTATAGTGTGGTACAGGGTGTAGACAAATTTATGCCGGTGGATGTTTATGTGCCCGGTTGTCCTCCCAGACCCGATGCTTTCCTGGAAGGTATAGTAATGTTACGTGATAAAGTAGGTCAGGAAAAGCGACCATTAAACTGGGTTATCGGGCCGCAGGGAATTGTAAGGCCGGATATGCCCTCCATGCGGGATAAGAAAATGGCGGAGCGGAAGAAGATGACGGAAATAAGACCGCCGGACCACGTGTAGGATTAGACCAGAACGGACCTGTTTTTTTAATTTTAATAGGAAATAATGAATATGTCAGGCTACGCTGATATTATTGAGAAAATAAAGACCCGGTTTCCGGAAGCCATTCAGTATGAACAACCAACGAGGGATGAGTTTCCCACGATATGGATTGGCAGGGATTATATCATTCCGGTACTTGGCTTTCTGAAAAATGAAACAGGTTTGGAGTTTCGTTTTCTCTATGATCTGAGCGCCATAGACGAGCAGGCAAGAAGTAATCGCCAGGGACAGCCTGCCAGTAAGTTTACCATTGTTTACCTTTTACTTTCTTTCTCAAGAAATCAGTTTCTCCGGTTAAAAGTGGCGCTTGACTCCGATAAACCTTCCCTGCCTACCGCCACAACGGTGTGGCCGGCAGCCAACTTTTACGAGCGTGAAGTATATGATATGTTCGGGGTGAACTTTGAAGGTCATCCGGGCTTGTACAGAATATTGATGCCCCGTTATTGGAAAGGGCATCCGCTTCAGAAAGCGCACCCCGCCAGGGCAACGGAGATGGGGCCTTTCAAACTGCCCGAAGAACAGATGCTGGAACAGCAGGATATCCTGCAGTTTAAGCCGGAAGAGTGGGGTATGAAATCCGCTCTGCCGGATAATGAAGATATTATGTTCCTGAATCTGGGACCCCAGCACCCGGGAACACACGGCGTACTCCGGTTGATTTTACAGATGGATGGAGAATCTATCGTAGATATCGTGCCGGATATCGGATTTCACCACCGGGGGGCAGAAAAAATGGGAGAGCGGCAATCATGGCATACCTATATTCCTTATACCGACAGGGTGGAATACCTGAGCGGTATTTTAAATAATTTACCCTATGTAATGACGGTGGAGAAGATGGCAGGCATTGAAGTGCCCGACCGCGCAAAGGTGATTCGCGTCATGCTGGGAGAATTGTTCCGCATATCCAGCCACCTGGTGTGGTATGGAACATTTGCGCAGGATCTGGGGATGATGACGCCGGTGTTCCTAACCTTTTACGACAGGGAAAGGTTGTTTACCATCATCGAGGCTATTTGCGGAGACAGAATGCATCCTAACTGGTTGCGTATTGGCGGTACCGCACAAGATCTGCCGGAGGGATGGGAAGAACTGGTGAGAGACTTCATCAAATATTTCCCGCCAAGGTTGAAAGAATATGATAAGATGGTAATGAAGAATCACATCTTTAAAGCCAGAACAGTGGGTATAGGCGTATTTAACACTGCGGAAGCAATTGAATGGGGAGTGACCGGGCCGGGACTGAGGGCAACAGGATTAGCCTGGGATTTCAGAAAGAAGCAACCTTATTCGGGCTACGACCAGTTTGATTTTGAAATACCCGTAGCCGTTAATGGCGACTGTTATGATCGGGCATGGATACACGTAGAAGAAATGCGGCAGAGTATCCGTATTATTGAACAGTGTGTGAACAATATGCCCTCCGGCCCTTATAAGTCGCACCACCCCATGACCACACCTCCCGATAAAAAGCATACGATGTATGATATCGAGACCCTGATTAATCATTTCGTGAATGTAACCTGGGGTCCGGTAATTCCTGCGGGAGAAGGTTTCTGCAGTATAGAATCGA
>JACFNM010000673.1 GCA_019454915.1 Chitinophagaceae bacterium | reverse complement strand
AATTACAACAGCGAGCCTGATGGGCGGATTTTCGGATATAATAAGCCAGGTTTAGCCCAATCGCATAGCAGATTACGCATGAGGAGAAAAATCATTTTTTTGTTAAACCCTATAGCGGGCGGAAAGAGCAAATCGCGGATCAGGCAGACGATAGAGGCCTGGGCAGCCGGCTCCGATCTGGATTTTGAAATTCAGGTGACGAATGCTGAGGGAGATTACGGGTTGCTGCGCACGAGAATTGTCGCCGAACGGATTACCGATATTGTCATTGTAGGGGGAGACGGAACGATAAACAGTGTGGTAGAAGCATTGCGGAATACAGGTGTTTGTTTCGGAATTATTCCCACGGGATCAGGCAATGGTTTGGCTTTTGCCGCAGGGATACCGAAGAATATAAGGAAAGCTTTAGAGCTTATTTTAAATGGAAAGCCGACAGCGACCGACGCCTTTATTATTAATGAAAAGTTTTCCTGTATGCTGAGCGGCATCGGCTTTGATGCACAGGTAGCCCATGATTTTGCCCGGCAGAAGCGAAGGGGGTTGGCAACTTATGTGAAGCAAACCAGCCAAAATTTTTTGCGGGCGAAGCCTTATCGTTTTGAGATTTTCTCGGGCCAGTTTTCTGTTAAGACAGATGCCTACTTTGTTAGTGTAGCCAATAGTAACCAATTTGGTAACCACTTTACCATTGCGCCAAAGGCAAGTTTAAATGACGGCTTATTAGATATTGTGATTGTACCCAAAATGTCTAAAATCAGGATGTTGTTTTCCATTCTTCGCCACATCCGATCGGGCAACGTAGAACAGTTACAACACCGCGATCGCAGGATTGTTTATTTTCAGACGAGCCGTCTTTCCATAAAAAATCCTGATTCGGCGCCCCTGCACATAGATGGCGATCCGAAACATAGTTCACCTTCGTTTGATATTGCCATTATTCAGGACGCTTTTCGATTGATTCGCCCGCAGGAATAGTTTTATCCAGATTAATTATGGTTTGAAAGGCTTTTGTATTAGCGGTAGAATTTAAAGATCGCCGTATGTCTATTTTTTCGTTGTTGGTCAGGTGAAAGTTTAAGGCGGCTCCTTTTTGTTTGGGTAAGGGAGAGTAGGAGAAGTTTATTTTGTTAAAGGGGAAGTTAAAGCCGGTGTAGGCATATTGTGTCATTTCATCCTGGTAATAGTCCTGCATTTTCATCCAGTTGTGCTGAAGCGTCATGATGGGTTTGGTAAACATGCCTGAAAAACTCGGGTCATCATAATTCTCATCCCAGTCGCCATCTTTACGGTCCC
>JACFNM010000672.1 GCA_019454915.1 Chitinophagaceae bacterium | reverse complement strand
GAAATGCATAAGCGACTGGAGCAACCATGAAAACAGCATTTATAACCGGATTGGGTCGTAGCGGAACAAAATTTCTGACGGCATTACTTTCTGAGTGTGCCGGAACGGATTGCCGGCATGAATTTACAGGAAACCGTGAGTTCTGGATTTTAAGCTGGTACCAGCAACCAGATATTTATACCCTTCCTTATCTTGAAAGAGAAAAAAAAAGAATCGAGAGTTCTGCCAAAGCACAGCTTTTCATTGATGTTAACGGATATCTTCATCATTGTACCCCTCAACTGAAAGCAACCTTCAGCCCGGTGGCTATTTTTCACCTGGTTCGTGATCCAAAATATGTGATTCGTTCACTTTACAGCCGAAGAATCGAAAAGGATATTCATATCGTTCCTAAATCAAAACCGGAAGTTGAACGCTGGCTGGATGAAGACAAATTCTACCGGATCTGCTGGAACTGGAAAGAAGCAACTGAAAAATTATTAAACGAAGGTTGGCCGGTTATCCGGTTTGAAAGCATTCTGAATGATTATTCCTATCTTACAGAAAATATTCTTAACCCTTTAGGAATTTCTCTTTCTCAATCACAATGGGAACAGAAGATTAGCCTGAAGATTAACCGTACGCGACCTGCCTATTACCGCAAATTGTATTCTATCATAAAAGGCAAACCATACATTGAAGAAAAGATTCCACCTTATAATGAATGGACGGCAAGACAAAAGGAGATTTTTAAAGAACTTTGCCAGGAGCTCATGATTCGTTGTGGCTATCCTCAGGCATAATTTTTGACATTCAAACATGAATTTTAACCTGGTTGACCTGCCAAAAGAGTTTCAAATAACTTACTACGACCAGGGTATTCAGCGAATGACAGCCTGGCTTATGAATCAGTCGCAGGTATTGAGTGTCTTCCAGGTTGGAAGTGTATCAGCTCCTGGAATATCTGATGTAGATCTGCTGGTTATTTTTAAAGATGGGAGCCAGCTCAGTATAGATCCTGTTTTACTTTCCGAATTCAGCAAAGAACGGTATGTGTTTATTCACTCTCTTTTTGGAACTACACTTTCACGGTTTAATGAACTTGACAAATACACCCTGTTTTCAAACTTCCATCACATTGCTGGCCAGCAAATCAATATGAGTGCACCGGTTTTTGTAAAAAATGATGAGCAGACTTTAAAACAACAACTTGCCCTGGAGTATCTATTAAAAGCTTTTATTTCACTTCATACAAATATAACCTACAAGACAATTAAAGTAAGAGGACTCTTACTGCATGTAAAAGCTTTACTCA
>JACFNM010000671.1 GCA_019454915.1 Chitinophagaceae bacterium | reverse complement strand
GTATAGTCTTGTGGAAAAATTTGCAGGGATATCAGGCAATAAAGACGGACTGGATATGTTGCCGGATGGAGAATTTTTACCCCCCTATCCCCTCAATGCGGTGGAGGATCATTTTAGGGAAACGGTGAGCAGAAATTACAAGAACCGGCATGTCATCACTGCCCGTATGGCGCATATCAGTAAGCCGCAGCCCGTACATCTGGAACAGGGAAGGGGTCAGTGTCAAAACCGGGTCTTATGTCAGCGGGGCTGCCCGTATGGCGGATACTTTAGCAGCAACTCATCCACATTACCCTGGGCGGAAAAAACAGGCAATCTCACCCTGCGCCCTTTTTCCGTAGTCCATTCCATCATTTATGATGAACAAAAAGGGAAAGCCGCCGGGGTGAAAGTGATTGATGCCAATACGAAAGAAGAGATAGAATATTTTGCAAAAATTATTTTTGTAAATGCATCCGCTATTAATAGTAATCTTATTTTATTGAATTCCGTTTCAGGACGTTTTCCCAATGGGCTGGGCAACGATAGCGGTGTGCTGGGCAGATATGTGGCCTTTCATTATTATGGAGGAGATGTGAGTGCACGCTACGAAGGTCCGCTGGATAAATTTACTGTTGACGGAAGGCGTCCGGGTTCCGGGTATATGCCCCGGTTCAGGAATGTTTACAAACAGGAAACCGATTTTCTCCGGGGCTATGCAGCAGGTGTTTCGGCCGGACGTGGTTTTTACAGCGATACGTCTTCAGTTGGAGAGTCGCTGAAAGAGAATCTGATTCACCGGAAACCGGGTTCATGGTACGTCAATTCGCACATGATGGGAGAAACCATTCCCAAAAAGGAAAGTCAGGTGACGCTGGATAAGGAGAAAAAGGATGCCTGGGGAATACCATTGTTAAGAATTTCAGTTGATTTTGACGACAACGATCGGAAGATGCTGCAGGATTTCTATGACCAACTGAGTGAAATGTATGATAAAGCAGGGTTTAAGGATATACAGACTAAGATACGGCAAGGTGAGCCGGGACTGGATATCCATGAAATGGGAGGTGTACGGATGGGACTCGATCCAAAAACATCCATGTTAAATAAATGGAATCAATTGCATGCCTGTAAGAACGTGTTTGTAACGGATGGCGCCTGTATGACATCTACCTCCACACAAAACCCTTCGTTAACCTATATGGCTCTTTCTGCGAGAGCGGCAAATTACGCAGTGGAGCAAATGAAGAAAGGGGAGATTTAATTTGAAAATTTGAAAATTTGAAAATTTGAAAATGTGAGAATGTGGAAATGTG
>JACFNM010000120.1 GCA_019454915.1 Chitinophagaceae bacterium | reverse complement strand
TAACATGAACCAAATAATAAAATAATGACAAACTGATCTACAGCGGTTAAAAAGCCTGGCTTTAAAATGAGACAAAGAAGATAAATTTTGATAAAAATAATACTTTTGTTCACTATGAAACACCACGATTTTCTGTTTCTCCGCTTACTTCTTCTGCTAATGGCCGCCACCATGTATTCTCAGCAAATCACCGCCCAATATTACTATCACGACATCCTTTTAACCATCCAAAATCAGCAGGAACAGCAGCTCTATAAAAAAAGCAAGATTACCCGGGTAAAATTACTCAGTTACGAATCCAACGGAAGCCCCAGCGAGTCTTTTACCTGTGAAATAGTTCCTCAGGATAACTATACGCGATTGACCACGTTCACCCAGACTGACTTCTCCGACGCCTCGCTGCTTACCGCATTTTTTTCCCCAGAAGAAAAATTACTTCGTACCATTGACAGTACCCGGGAGATGCTCAATACGTATGAATACCGGTACGATGCCGACGGAAGACTCCTATCAGCCGTGAACGAAGCCACGGATAAGACAGGCAATAACAAGCAAACCGAAGTCCATGAATGGGTGTACGCGCCGAACGGTTGTCCGCTGAACATGCACCGGATAAGAAATACCACGGATACCACGGAAGTAAAATTCTTATGCGACAGCCTGGGAAATGTAATAGAAGAAGTAAGTAGTCAGCACCATATTCAAAAGGAGAGTTTCTACTACTACTATGATGACAGAAGCCGGCTAACCGATGTTGTACGCTATCATAGCCGATTAGAAAAATTACTGCCCGACTATATGTTTGAATACAATGACCAGGATCAGATTATTCAAATGACAGAAGTACTTCAGGGTGGAGCAGATTACCTCCTGTGGAAATATGAATATGGAGAAGACGGTCTCAAAACCACCGCCTCCTGCTTTGACAAACAGAAAAGGCTGGTAGGGAGGATAGTGTATCAATATTCCAGGAGTAAATAAACCCAGATTTCGTCGTTAGCTGTCCGACTTCGGGAAGTAATGGGGACTGATGCAGAGGAGGGATAGTTGAAAGGAGCGTATAAACTGAACTAATCCTTCATATCCACTATTGATTTGATTTATGACTTATCTAACACTACAATTTAAAATGCCGTTTTGCTTTCCTGAAAACCGCATCAAATTCCGGCAACTCATATACCTGGTTAGTTAATTTCTTTTCCCAACCTTGTTTTAGGTTTTTTTCTTTTGCTAAAACCTTTTCTTCAAATAGCATGGGATCATGCTTTTTGCTTTTGGCTTTACGTTCAAATTCATATTTATGGTATCGGGTATCCATTCCCTCATATTCCGTCAGGTACCAAAAATCAAATAAATCTCTCGGCTCTGTACGGCCCATCAATGCCGTCATTTTTTCTACCAATACTTCAGACAATGAATAGCATTGCAGTTGAAAAGATTGTTCCGGCAGGTCAGAATAGAGGATAAAAACGGAGCGTTGTTCTACCGGATATTCCAGCTTTTCACTACGGGTAATATCAATCTTTGCATTCCTATTATTGAGGTTTCCCAGTAAAGGACCTATGTAGTTAATGTAAAAGGCAAGACTTCCGCTGATATGTGTATTTGCTACGTCCAACTGCAACGTAATGTTGGCTTCTTCCTTTACAAAGGCATATACCTTTTCAAATTCATGAAGCAATTCTTCGTTGGTGATTTTTTCGTCCAACAACGTAAAATCCAAGTCTTCCGAAAATCGGTAATCGGGAAAGTATATCTTTTTGAGCACCGTTCCGCCTTTGAATGCAAGCTGCTTTGACAAAAGCTCATTGCCTGCTATACCAAACAATATCCAACTCAATATGTAGTCTTTTTCAATTTGCGTATCTTTCAATTTATTCTTCGCTGCCACTGCATTTATTTCTTTGGCGTGTATCATAGTCTAAGTAAAAATGGATGAAGTAATATCGTCTGTATCTATATTTTGCCGGATGCTCCATTTGCTAATGAATTTTCCTTTGTTTTCATAAGAAGGTTCCAGCAAAGTAAAAGATCGGGTTTTCAACTGCTGCAACTCATTCACAACAGGGTGATCTATTTGCAATAGTTCCAATAAAAACCCCAACCGCTTAATTACCGTTTGAGCGTCGAATTTTTTACAATAAAAAAGAAGCTTTTCGTAGTCTGTCTTTTCCTTCACTTTGTAAAGCGCTTTGCATATTTCTGTAATTCCACCGCCATAGTCGGGTTTATAGAGGCAGTCAATAAAAGTCTTTTCAAGATCGCTGCAGGGAACTTTATTAAAGTTGTCAATCCAGATGCTTTTAGTACCAAAAAAATGTGCTTTGTTATGGTAGATAAACCGAAATTGTCTGTCCCCAATTTTAATTGATGAAGGTTTTATCTGCCTGTCCACTACGATTTGTTCTACCATAGACGGTTGCGTGATGAGACCATGCAGTTCTAATGCGCTGTAATAACCGATATAGTAATTTGCATCCCCTACAAGATAACCGGCTACCAAATGCCAATCAGGGAAGTAACCGGCAGCGTCCTGTTCGTAAGGAATAATCCAGTAGAGTCCATCCTTCAGACGTAACAACAATCCCCTCTTTATCATATCACGCATGAGCTTCCTGACGGCGTCACTGGACGAGTGGTACAACAAAGCTGTTGCTTCAGCCAGGGTAAAACCGCGCTGATTCAAACCGTTAAAATGTCTAAGGACTTCGGCTGACCGCGTTGATAAAGTTTTATGTATTATATCCATATTGAGACTTGTTAAGTCCTGGTAAATATACAAAAGATAACTATATTTACTAATTATATTTATTTTGAGACTTGATAAGTTACATTTATGATATAAAACATAATTGATTATTAAAGCGCTTACAGGCAATAAAAGAGCTAAAATCCCTATGGTATTTTCAAGAATCTTGCTATCGGTCTGGTTTAATTAGAATCTATGTTCCGGGTTGATATATACAACCGGCGTTTCCACGCCGCTTTTCTGTATGTTTTCTTAGAAAGTCTAACTTGTAAAAAACCTTCGGATGAAAAAAGAGTCTATAAAATTTGTCTTATTCTGTATTGTCTTATTGGCTAATTGTTTTGGTTCCTTTGATGGAGGCTAAGCAGTGACTATTAATGCAATTAAAAGTTCTGCTTGTCCCCCAATATTCTCCTTCGATTATCGCCAAACTACTATTTTTTAGGTTATAACATTTTAGGAGAAAATGAGAAAAATAAAATGTTACCAAATCGGTAACATTCAGTATATTTGCCAATGAGGGTTATTGCCGTAAGAACGCTAAAAGATTATTGGGAGATGTTTCCACAGGCGAAGCAGGCACTACTATCATGGTATGAAGAAGCTAACGCTGCCAGTTGGAGCAATCCTAACGAGTTAAAAGCGCAATACCGGAATGCTTCCGTTTTAACGGATAAAAGAGTTGTTTTCAACATCCATGGCAACAGTTTTCGGCTAATTGCAGATATCGAATACCGGCTAAAAATAGTATTTGTAATATGGTTCGGTACTCACAAGCAGTATGATAAAATAGACGCTAAAAAAGTAGGTTATGTTAAAACCAATAAAAAATAATCAGCAATATGAAGATGCGTTAGCCCGCGCTTATAAGCTGATGCAAAAAAATATTAAGCCTGATTCTAAAGAATCCGACGAATTGGAAATCCTTTCTATACTAATCAAAGAATACGAAAACGAACTTTACCCGGTTCCGAAGCCTAACCCTGTAGAAGCTATTAAATTCAGGCTGGAGCAAATGAACATGTCGGAGGTTGAGTTATCTGAAATTTTAGGGTATAGATCCAGAAAATCAGAGATACTTTCAGGAAAAAGGAAGCTGAGCCTGGCAATGATCCGTAAGCTAAATGAAAAACTTCATATACCGGCAAATGTACTGATACAAGCGTATTAGCGGTTTCTCTATCTATCATAAGCTCATTTCACGAAATACCTAATCAATTAAAGTCTTAAACTAATAGTCTAAACGTGCAGCACTACTATTAGGAGTTCCTGGTAACATTTATCCTACTGCTATCAAACTTTCGACCAAGGAAGCGCACTACGAAGTGAGAATATTATCAAATAAAAACCCGCCTGAGCTCTGCGAGTCACGGCGGGCTATGTCGGGAGGACAGGATTCGAACCTGCGACCCCGTGGTCCCAAACCACGTATTCTACCGGGCTGAACTACCTCCCGAAAAACTTATATTCTATCCCGTCATCCGACGGGATCTTGAAAATCTATTACTCCTTCGTCCTTTAAATTCTCCAAAAACAAAAGGCTGGCAAAGGTAACGGAAAAGACGATTAATTTCCAAAAGAGAGGAGATATTATTCATTAACCAAGAAATGAACAATCCGGCAGGCATTGCCAAGGGATAACTTATTTTTTTGCGCCAGTATTTCAATTTCGACTTTATGCTTCTTATCAGTTAGATTATCTCCCAAAACCAAATACCAGGGCAAATGTAAACTCTTGCTCCACTGGGTATATAAATCTACGGTCTTCGAAGCCTTACCGTCTATTTTATACCTTATCATCCCGGCATCCGGCCCTGATACGGTAGCAATACCCACCGCATTGCCGCGAAACCTAAACGTGAAGGATGCACCGGCCTCCTCTCCTGCGAGAACAGGAACATTCACAAACCCGGGTCTCACAGGCTTCCCGTCCCCGGGTTGCCAGTCAGGAATAACAGAAAACTGCTTCAGCCGAACGGCCTTGTCAACAGATTCATATTTTCCACGGTCATATACTCCTTCAGTTTCAACGGGAGGTAACACTGCTGCCGATAGTGCCTGCCCTTCATATTTTTTGATAGCATTTCTCCACAAGGTCTTTATTGTTTGAAAGTAGATCTCCTGGCCAAAAGGAGAAGGATGCAGATCTTTAAAGTCTTCCTTCCAGGTGAATTCCCTATGAGCAATCCTTTGTTCAACTTCCCGGGCAAGATTAATGAAAGGAAGATGATAGAGTGAAGAAATATCCTCATGAACTTTTACCTCTTTAGGTATCCTTCCCTGCTGATAGTCCTCCACTTTGCTTTCATCGGCAAATGCCATGATGATGACATTCATGTAGGGATTATTGGTAAGTGCATGTCTCACTATGCCTTCCATTGCTCTTTTTTGTTGCACCTCCGGAGTGTTATTCGCCCAATCGTTAACTGCAGCCTCCAGAAACAATACATCAATTTTTCCACTGTCCAATACATCCCGCTGCAATCGAAATGCGTGAGGAACGCTACCCAAAGAAGCAATTCCCGCCTGTATGAAATGAAAGTTTACCTGTGGATAAAGTTCGTTCAAATATTGCATAACCTTGCCTCTCCATCCCCTTCCCTGCGTAATCGAACCACCCATAAAAGCAACAGTCAACGCTTTTTCTTTATTCAATTTCAACAGGCAATTATTCAGGCTGCCGAACTCGTGTATAAACTTTTTATTTTCCAGATTTTGTTTTACCGGCCATGAATTTTGCATGATAAAATCAGCATAATGACCCGGATCATTAATCCTGAAATGATGTCCGTTGAAAGTGATCTCCTCTGTCATATAATCCACCTGAACATTGCCTCCAAGCTTCTTGTAATTGGCTTCGAAAATACGAGTGTTATTCATTACCGGAACTACGCTGTCTTTTTCACAAACCACATGTACAACAGGAATTTTAAATCCTGCCAACCCTTCTAAATTTTCTATCGGATTATCTTTATAATCATTAAGTTGATCCACCGAGAATTGATAAGCTTTGAGCAATTTGGTGAGCGCTTCTTTTTTTTCTCCGATTTCTTTAGCTTTTTCTGCCCATTGGGTAATGTTCATCACCGGCGCTTCGGCATAAATACAGCTTACTTTGTCCGGGTTTCTTTTAGCCCAGCCATATATAAATAATCCGCCACGACTTACTCCTTCCAGAGCCGGTTTTTTCGATAATTGTTTCTCGTTTGTAAGATAATCGTAGAAATTATCCCAGACCTGCATGGATTCTGCATTGCCGTACATATCACTACAGTCAATATATGCGATATGAAAACCACGCCTTAGAAGAATACTATCCATTTCTATATGCCAATCCGGAAAATAAGCACGCCATACCCAGGGATTGCCCTGCAATGTGTGGTCAGGCTTCACGACATGAGCCTTTCTCCCCTGAAAAAGAAAAGACTCCCTGACAAAGCCATGCCATTCACTTTCTTGCTGTTGTTGTTGTGCAAATACCGTTACACTGCAGAAAAAACACAAACCGAATATCTTTGGAATAATCCTTTTCATACTGACTGAATAATGAAATTGAATAATAACATCACAAGGGTCGGAAAGCAAACCCGGTTCATCGTTTCCGTTTTTCTTTCCTTCGGCTCTCTTTCTGCAATCAGCTATTTCGTTTTTGAGTTTCCGATGAGCAATAATATGAAACTTATTCTCCGTTCGTCATAAACACCCAGTTCACTTTGTTATAATGAAAAGACTTCGTTTTGGGTAATTCCGCAAAACCTCTTAATTCTCCTCTTCGGTTCTTCTTCACTGATAATACAGCTCTGGCATAATCTCCTTTTTCATAATCAAAAGTATCACCGTCATCATCATATAAAGAAATGCTGTTTTCCACGCTCCCGTAATACCTTACGGTTAAAGGTAATACATCATTCTTCTCCGGCGTATGCAATAGAGGTGGAATCATGGGTATGATCCCTCCCTCTTTAACAAATAGCGGGATCTTAGACAGACCCGGATTTATTTCAATAACGTTACCATTACCCACCAACTTTCCGGAATAGAAGTCATACCAGTTGCCTTTGGGAAGGATCACACTACGCCTGGTTTCACCGGCAAATAACGGCGCTACCAGTATATAATCTCCCAGCATATACTGATCTTTAACATCCTGTTGTACGGCCATCTCGTAGGGATTTTCTGTGGAATTCAAATCACCTTTCTGCAATTTCGTTTCATAAAAAAATCCCTCCTCCAGATTCATCGCTCTTACCGGCGGTTTACCTTCAAAATGGTATTGGGCAAAAGCGTTATACAAATAGGGCAACAATTGCATTCTCAATAACATCACCTCTTTAACTTCTTTCGCCACTTCGGGGAAAGTCCATGGCTGAGTCCCGTCTGCCCAGGCGTTCAGCATGGCCATGGGTGAAAAACAGACCGTTTGCATTCTTCTCAACCATTCCTCCGCGGATTTTGAAGAGCGGGCTTCAGGCGTCCATAGTACACCGATAAAACTACTGTTGCATAACGCCGTGATAAAATCACGATGATTGTAATAATCATTATAAATAACATAAGGCAGGGACGAAGCGCCGCTGTTGGAGGCGCGTGTCAAACCGTAGGTGCGCTGATTTTTTTCCCGAAACCATTTGTCGGTCATCTTCTGAAACTGCAAGCCATAGATCTGACGCATTTGTTCACCGCTTAATCCCGAAGGAAACCTGGCACCGTCCGGCCAGAGCCACACATCATATCCATCTGTCTCATCAATCTTGTATCCGGACACACCAATATCAAGATGCTGTTTGTAAAAGAGTCCTTTATACAAATCCTGAACAACAGGTAAAGTAATATCCGGAACAACTCCTGCCCACACTGTATGGCTTCCGGTATAGGGTAAAATATCACTGTAAAGAGGAGAATGAGAAGACACGTAGGGATTAATCCAAAGGTTGATCCTGATATTTTTATCAAGCAATTGCTTTACCAATTTGCCCGGGTCAGGAAAACGCCCCTTATCCCATACAAAACTATTGGGATAGGAATAGCTCTGCCATCCGGGTTCCAGCCCGATAAAACTTAAAGGATATCCTTTTTGTTCAAAACGATCTGCCTCTTCCATTACCTGGCGATCAGAATAAAGAGTAGGCGTACGCTGGGTAAAGCCCAATCCCCATTTAGGCGGCAGTACCCCTCCTCCACAAAACAGATTATACCTTTGTACCACTTCCAGCGCATTTTTCCCGGCAAAGAGATAGATATCCGTACCCGGAGCCTGAACTACTATCTCTACAGCATCTGAATAAGGTTGTGGATTCCAATCGGGCTGGGTGTTTCTATTCATCTCCGGTGGCGGATCTTTGCTGTCTTTTCGGACAGCTATCCCCACATATACCTTAATACGTCGGGCCGCATTAATTAAAACTCCGTAACCTCTGTCTGAAACATAGAAAGCCACCGGTGCATGAGATCGGCCGTTATCAGTCTCTCCATAATGATCTACCTGCAATTCTTTGATAGTGCCCCTTTGCTGAACTGATTTGAAATTTAACCCCAGTCCGAAAAGTTGTTCTCCTCTTTCTAATGGAAAACGAAGAATTGCTTTTGCATCAAAAATTTCACCTGTACTTTGCCTTAGGTTTTCGGGAAAAGCCGGATTCCCCAACGATGAAAGCGCTGATAACTTAGGTTGAATACCGGCAATAGACAAAGGCGTAACCTTTTCCGGTTCACCGACTACGGCTTTCCAAATTCCCGGAGCTTCCTCCTCCCAACGCAAAGACCTATCCTGTGCATTTAGAACAGGAATTGAAAAAACCAAACTCAACAACAAAAAACTCCTCATAACAAGAATTTGAATTTTTACATTTCGGATGAAACAAACCGGATATCATAATTAGTCAGCGATAATCCCGAGGCTCAATTCTTCAGATAAGTCGCTAATAAAGGCGCTATTTTATTATAGCCGGTAGCATTTGGATGTACTCCGTCACTGAAGAGACTCTCGTCTATTTTCCCGGATGTATTTAATAATACGATTCCCGGATTGATATACTTAATATTTTCAATAGCCGCAAGTTGCGATATTTTACGATTCAACATCTCTATTCTGCTTTCCGTATTCCTTCTTGGAAAAATACCCGACAGCAGGATGCTGGTCTTTGGCTGACGTAATTTAACGGCGAGAATCAGTGAATGTAACCCTTCTATAATTTCTTCATCACTGTTAAATCCAACATTATTCGTTCCAATCATAATCACTACATGTTTCGCGGTATAGCCATCCAGCTCTCCATGATACACACGCCATAATGCATTTTCTATTCTGTCCCAGCCAAAACCAAGATTGCGTAGTCCTAATGGCTTCAGATAACGATTCCAGGAATCCTCTCCCCTTACAATTGAAGCTTTGGGCTCACCCGCCCAGTAATGAATGATAGAATTGGCTATAATCACATTCTGGGGTGGAGATACTTTATTCAGACGAAGGATTTCCTGATGTCTGCCACGCCAGTCATAACCATCTCTGTCCTGAATAACTGGCTGCAATGCTGAATTAGAACTACCGGATGGTTCATGTATGATTTCACGGATTATTTTTTCATAAGCATCTGCATGTTGTTTCATTCCTATATCTGCCGGATGAATGCCATCTACCGTGGCGTTGATATCCATTCCGATGTCTTTCTGGGATAAAAGATAGATACCCCTGACACCCTCCTCCTGAAGTTTAGCAAAAGTATTTCTGGTTACTTCAGAAGCTCTTTCACAATCCTCCACCATTTTGAAGTTGCCGGTGCTGGTACCTGGTCCCTGACTATGTTCCACCAATAAGATAGGAATACCGGAACGTTTTGCCTGTAGTCCTTTTACCGCATCTCTTATTTTCGTCTCTAATTCCGGTGCGGAAATATTGGTCAGGTTCGGAATACAATCCAGCACATAAATCTTTGCGTCAATTTCGGCAATCAAATCAATCAACGGTTTTTCCAGTCTACCATTCCCTGAAAATGCCAGGTTAATCAGCGGATAATCCAATTGTCTTTCCAACAACGACGTCCAGGCCATCCCTGGTCTCGAAGCGCAGCCTCCCTGTGCTATGGAAGTACCATAGACAACCACCGGTTTTTCTTCAGAAAGCGGTAAGGGAGAAAAAGACTTTCCTTCCGGAACGCCAACCTCCATCCATTCCACCCCATTATAGAGGGGAAGAAATAATCTGAATTCGCAGTCTCTTCCCTTATATTGTTGGTCAATTTCTATGTTAGTGAATTGATAAGTTACGGTATCCGCAAAATGATATCGTCCCGGAACCCATATCCATTTTCCGCTATGATCGAAGGCATACAAGTCCACCCCGCTCACACCTGTTGCCGGCATGTGCGGCATGGCATAATTATCTTTTTTTGTGGTAGCATACCGCACTTTAATCTCACCGGTATTCGATTTGAATTTTATATATAGCCCCGCGCTATGTCTTGACAGATTCCACACATCTTTTCTCACATTGGCTTCTGCCCGCGCCGGTAACCGATCATAAAAACTTTTTACTTCTTTAGTCCATCCCTGTCCCTCTACCGTGGGGAAGGTATTTCTTGCCGGGTTCCACCATTTATAGTTATCCGATTGCGCGGTTACATTCCCTGCGAGTAGCATACATAGCCCCATCATCAAAGAGCGTCCGAAAATTTTTCCCGTTCTTTTCAATATCCTGTTACTGTTGTTTTTTCCTTCTTTCATTGTTGTATTTTTTTCTAATTTTTATTCTTCAACTATAAAAATATCCTGTCGCTATTTAGATTCCCGGACCGCGATCATGGTAATGACAGCAGAAAGGAATAAAGAGCCCGCCATAAAAATATAAGACGCACCGAAGCCGCCAGTTGTCCCATTCAAATATCCCACAAAATAAGCGCCCACAAAAGAACCCAACGCGCCAAAACTGTTTATCAATGCCACTGCTCCGGCAGATACATTTTTGGGCAATACCTCCGTGATGACCGCAAAGAAAGGCCCATACGGCGCATACATGGCGCCCCCTGCGATGATCAGGAGTACAAATGACATCCAAAAATGGTCAGTGCCCAAAAGATAAGAGCCATAAAATGCAATTGATCCGATTAGTAAAAAAGGCCAAATGAAAATTTTCCTTTTTAATTTCTTATCGGAAAAATAAGACGCACCCAGCATACCTATAATCGCTAATAAATAGGGCACCGATGACAACCACCCCGTTGTC
>JACFNM010000670.1 GCA_019454915.1 Chitinophagaceae bacterium | reverse complement strand
TTTTTACAGGTATAGTTGTCCTGATTGTAAAACGGAACTGGTTCTGCCGTTTTCCTGTAAAAGTCGGTTATGTCTTTCATGCAGCAGGAAAAAACTATTTGGGTGGTCTGTAAACCTGTCCCAAATACTGGATTCAAATTTAAGCCATGATCATATTACATTCACCATTCCGGGAAAAATCCAGAGACTTTTATTCGAACGAGGTTTTCAGGAAGTAGCTTTGAACAAACTGGCTACGATTCTTTACCAGAAGGAGATCCGCAGTACCTGTGGATTGAATAAAAATGAAGAACTCGAATGGAAAGCCGGGATTCTGACGACCATACACAAAAGCGGAAACAGCCTGAATTACAATCCGCATTTGCATATGATTGCCACAAGGGATCTTGTGAATATAAAGACAGGGGAGCTAAGTGAGCGCAAATTTATAGCATACGGAAGGTTTCGAATTCTCTGGAGGGAGGCTCTCCTAAAGTTTCTACGCAGACAGAAGATTTTAACCAGAGAAGAAGAGGTTTCCTTTCGCAATCTTTACAAAAAGGGATTTCATGTTTACTTCCAGCCCATAACCGGAACCGAAACGGATATTCTCTTTCGAACAGCGGAGTATATGGCCACCGGTTTTTTCCACAACAGTCAGATTCTCCATGTAGATCATGAAAAACTGAAAATCACCTTCCAGTATCGAAGCTGGATGGAGCCGGGGAGTCGAAAGAAGCGATATTCCATTTTGACAATGGATCTCTATGAGTTTATGGCACGGATGCTTTTTTACCTGCCCGATTCCCACCAGAAAAGTATTCGTTATTATGGACTTTACGCCAGTGCCCATCGCAAGAATCGGCTGGAACTTGACAGACGCGCTTGCTCCTGGTCCTCCGGGATTGAAAACAGTTTCGAAAAAACACCGGAATTCTGTCCTGACTGTGGGAGGGAGATGAACTTTTCGATCATCTATTCATTCCAGGCGGGCAGGGTATTTCGGAATATTCGAAAGAACTTTGTTCTTCAGAAGGGCTATTTCAGACCTGTGCGCGGTCCGTAAAGTTTGCAGGCTTCCGCATTTCCAATAGATTTCGTTTTCATTTTTTATTGCAGATTTGTGCAACGGGTCTTACTATGCTCTAAAACCGGGCGGCGCAAATTTTAAGGGGCATTTCGGACGCACGTAGTGGCTACGTACTTCCGATAACTTCGTATTATTTCTCATAGGGGGCTTTATGAGACCGTTTTCTGTGGTGTTTTCATCGCTGCTTCTGATTCCGGCTTTTCTGAATGCGGAGAACTTTCCTAGAACAATAA
>JACFNM010000119.1 GCA_019454915.1 Chitinophagaceae bacterium | reverse complement strand
CTTTCAGCATTACGGGCAATCGTTTGCAAAGCACGGTTCAATGCCGTTTCGTTAAGATCGGTTAAGGTAACCCGAAACTGATGCAGAGCGAAAGTGTGGGCTATCCCATTGCCCATTGTACCGGCGCCTACTATCGCTACGCTATTAATCATAATGGCTAAAAATCTGGTTGAAAAGTTGACCCCGACAGATTTAATATTTCTTTTTAAAATCACCCCGTTTCCAGGCTTTCACAAACTCACTCCAGGCGAAGGGGTTAAATATATTCATAGGCGGAGCCTGCCCGCTATAATAATATCCCTGGGCATTTTTGCTTAATACATAATTGCTGGCTTCTCTTCCGTCATTGGGGATTGCCCGAGCGAGAATTCTTCTTTTGGCTTCACTGGTATTCTGCCTGGCAATTTCTATGTCATCATCCGGAACTTCTCTGTTTACGAAGTCACGTTCAAACTGCTCACGCGTAGGCCGGGCTTTAATGATAGCTACCGGAAGATAAATGGTATCCTGAGCCAGCAGCTTCACCATACTGTATTGATTTCCTTTGAGATCGGTTGGGATTTTATCAGTTTCAGTACGATAGGTTACGTGACTGAACTGCACTTCATCTCCTTTTAAAACAACGATAGAAAAAACCCCCTGTTCATTGGTAATCGTACCGCGGTTCTGCCCCTTCACCATCACCGTAACGCCCGGAATTCCTTTCAGGCTGTCATGCGTCATAACAATACCGTATAACTGCACCACTGAATCCTGGAGAGATTCAAACTGTGCTTTTACGGCAACCGGCGTGAGAATGGATAAAAAAACGATATATGATATGAGACGCTTCATTACAAGGTTTGAACTGATCTGCAATTTTACCTCAAAAAAATCAATAACAGGGTTGAAGCCTGTAAATTAATATGAAGTGAGGAATTAGCCAAAGTAAAGATTTATGGACTTAACTTTGCCCGATAATATTTTTTTAACAAAAACTTCGATTCATTCCCTGAAGGTTAGCACCATTCATCAACCCATCTTCCTGTGTGACCCTCAGATAATCATGGGGACGGGTGAAAACGCTTTGCTTATACCTGAGGATCAAAATGAATCGCCTAAAACCAATAGGATTCACAAATGAAAGAAGAAGATATTCTAAAAGCATTAAGCACCGTTATCGAGCCGGATTTAGGCAGAGACCTGGTTACACTGAACATGGTAAAAGATGTGGCAATAGACGGAAACAAGGTTTCTTTTACTGTTGTACTTACCACACCGGCCTGTCCGCTGAAAGATTTAATAAAGAATAATTGCCATGATGCTATTCATAACCAGGTGAGTAAAGATGCTGAGATCAACATTAAATTCACGGCCAACACCATGAGTAACCGGCGTGACAATAAGAATCTGCTGCCGGGAGTAAAAAACGTTATAGCCGTAGTGAGCGGAAAGGGCGGAGTGGGCAAATCAACGGTAGCAGCCAACCTGGCGCTTGCGCTTGCCGAGGGCGGCGCTTCTGTGGGATTGATGGACGCTGATATTTACGGACCCAGCGTGCCTATTATGTTTGGCATTCGGGGTGAAAGGCCACAAATGAAAAAAGTGGGTGAAAAAGGAGTGATCATCCCCATTGAAAAGTTCGGGATTAAACTAATGAGTATCGGCTCCTTAGTAGATGAAAAACAGGCTATTGTATGGCGCGGTCCTATGGCCAGCAGCGCTATAAAGCAGTTTGTTGCAGATGTGGACTGGGGTGAACTGGACTACCTCGTGATAGACATGCCTCCCGGAACCGGCGATATTCATTTAACGATGGTACAGACCGTGCCGGTAACCGGCGCTATCGTGGTAACCACGCCGCAACCCGTTGCCCTGGCAGATGCTAAAAAAGCCATCGGCATGTTTAATCAACCGCAGATTAAAGTACCGATTATCGGGCTCGTTGAAAATATGAGTTGGTTTACCCCTGCAGAATTGCCGGAAAACAAATATTATATATTCGGTAAAGACGGGGGTAAAAGAATGGCTGAAGAGTACAAAGTTCTTTTCCTTGGTCAAATTCCCTTGGTACAGGGGATAAGAGAAGGAGGGGATATTGGCGTACCGATTATGGTAAGCGACGACGAAATTACCAGGGCGGCATTTTTGGAATTCGCCGGAAATGCAGCGAGAAGTATTTCCATGCGTAATGCCAATATAGAACCTACCAAGATTGTGGAAATAGTAGTATAATATTTGCTGCTATGGTTGAGCCTGCTCCTGTTAAACAGTGAGCAGGCTTATTTTTTTGAAGAAATAGCTCTGTAACGAGAGTACCTGATTATTTGGCCCGGTCGAAGGCCAGCAGGTATTTATCAATGTAATCCTGTACATGCTTTGATTTATACTGCATCACAAAACGGGGATGTTCTAACGGAATGATTTCTTTGAAAAACCCGTATTCATCATTCAGTTTCCTTAATATTTTTTCGTTTTTTCCGCTGCCGAGGCAAAAGCAAACATCCGTACGGATTCCAAAACTGATTTGTTTACGGATGCTCTTCACCATAAAGTCGTGGGCTGTATGCATGAGGGTTTTGTCATCATAGAAATTATAATTCACCTCTTTACCTAAGTTATTCTTAATGGTAAAGCCCAGGGGACAAATAGAATTAATATAAAATTTCCCATAGAATTGTTCCAGTCCTCCGTAAGCCTCTATCATCTGATAGATAAAAACGGAAGAAGGTTCATGCGCCGGTGATCCGGGATAGGGTATCGCACATTTTTCCACCAGCCTTTTAGGGTCGGTAAAAGGAACGCCGGTTAATCCTGCTCCAAACCTGCCGGGGTTAATACCCAGGATGATATTCCGGTGGTTGTAATCATCGTAGTATTTTTTATAAAAGGCTGAAGACACCTTCAGGCTGTCCTTGTTTTCCCGGAAAGGATTCATCACCCTGATATCCTGCGGGAGCGGTGCTGAGAAACGCAAAGATTTATTAAAAGCGATTACCTTATCTGCAAAAGTTGACATCATCCTTTTTTATTATCATTATGGAACGCTCACAATCAGCTTGCCTCTTGTTCTGCCGGTTTCCATCCGGTCGTGTGCATCTCTCATCTCCTGAAAGGAAAATATATGGGAAACATGAGGCTTGAGTGCACCCTTCGTTAATAAATCCGCAATCGAACGCATATCGGATCCATTGGAACTCACTTTAAAAGTATGACCTTGCATTCCCGCAGCTTTTGCTTTTTCAGCCACCATTTCGTTTGAACCCGATGGAATACTCACAATCACAGCTCCCTTCTTCATTACCTCCAGAGAGCTATCAATTGTGCTTCCGCCGATTGTATCCAATACAAAATCAACATCTCGGGTTTGGGTGCGTAGAGGGGCGGCTTCGTAATCTATATGGACATCGGCTCCCAGGCTTAAAATAAAATCTTTGTTCTTTGAAGAGGACGTACCGGCAACCCAGGCATCCATAGTTTTTGCCATTTGCACCGCAAAATGACCCACACCGCCGGCAGCAGCGTGCACGAGTACCCGCTGCCCTTTCTGAACGGGGCTAAACGCGTGCAAAGCCTGCCAGGCCGTTAACGCAGCCAGCGACGAGGCTGCCGCTTCGGGAAAAGAAATATTTGCCGGTTTTACAGCAAGATGAGAAGCCGGTGCAGCAACGTATTCCGCGTAAGCTTTTCCATGTCCGGGGAAATTAATCATTCCAAATACTTCATCGCCTTTCCGGACCCGGGTCACTCTTTTACCCGTTTCCACGATTACTCCTGCCACATCCCATCCCAAAATCAGCGGGCTTTCATTTTTCAACAGGTTGAAGAGTCCTTTACCGGAGCGCGTTTTGACATCAATCGGGTTAATGCCTATGGCTTTCACCTGTATCAAAACATCTTCTTCCCCCACTAATGGCGCCGGTAATTCCTCCACACGCAAATTCTCCACTCCTCCCGCTTCATGTATCGTATATGCTTTCATTATCTTTTACTCCGGAAGTACCGGCCCAAAATGCAGTTTATCACTTAATCGTTCTTTATCGGGAAATAAAATGTCAGAAGCTGTTTCATAGCCTTCCTCCGCAAGCCGGTTCAATACCCTTCTTTCTTTACTACGACGAACCGCGTAAATCGCCAGTCCGGTCAGCAGTCCAATAGCAACTGCCATCATTATTTTTTCAGACTTTTTCATCGTTTGACTTTCTACAAAGATAACGCAGGAAGCCATAAGGCATGTTAAGAGAAAATGAAATATGTTAATAAGTCACGCCGGAGCACAGGCAGGATATACAACTTTAAATTGTACTTCCGCTTTCCTAAAAAAGTTAATTTCGCAGAAGCCGGTAAAACCTGAGAACCGGTGGAAGGTTTTTTCCCTATCAAAATTTCTTATTGCAATAATAATGACTACCCAATTTGCACAACTTTCCGAAACCCTGGAAGGAGATCTGTATACCGACCCAACGGTGAGAACATTGTATGCTACCGATGCTTCGGCCTACCGGGAAATGCCGCTGGCGGTGGCAGTCCCGCGTACCCCTGAAGACATCAAAAAATTAATCTCTTTTGCAAATCAGCATAAAACATCTCTGATACCCCGGGCTGCGGGCACTTCCCTGGCCGGCCAGGTGGTAGGCAAGGGCATCGTGGTAGACGTATCCAGGCACTTCACAAAGATATTAGCGTTAAACGAAGAGGAACATTGGGTACGCGTGCAACCCGGCGTGATACGGGATGAACTCAATATGTTTCTGCGTCCCTACGGCTTATTTTTTGGCCCGGAAACTTCTACGGCCAACAGGGCGATGATCGGCGGTATGGTAGGTAATAATTCCTGCGGTTCCAATTCGTTGGTGTACCGTAGTACCCGTGAGCATTTGTTAGAAGTAAAAGGCTTTCTGAGTGATGGTTCTGAGGTAGAATTTAAAGCGCTGGATTCGGATGCTTTTCAATTGAAATGTGATTCGCCGGGTTTAGAAGGCAAGATCTATAAGAATATACGGAGTCTGTTAAGTAATCCGGCCACCCAGGAAGAAATCAGGAAAGAGTTTCCGAAAAAAACTGTCGAAAGAAGAAATACGGGTTATGCCGTAGATATGTTGCTGGAAACAGCTCCCTTTACACCCGGTGCTGACGACTTTAACTTTTGCAAATTGATAGCAGGTTCCGAAGGCACTTTGGTATTCATCACTGAAATTAAACTGAGCGTGGTGCCCCTGCCGAAGGAGGCAGGATTATTATGCGTCCATTTTAACTCGGTAGATGAAGCATTGCGAGCCAACCTGATTGGACTGAAGTATCATCCTTCGGCCAGCGAGCTGATAGATCACTATATCTTAGAATGTACCAAGGATAATATCCAGCAGCGGCAGAATCGCTTCTTTGTGCAGGGAGATCCGGGCGCCATATTGGTAATCGAAATTCCCGGAGATAATCGGGAAGCAATTACCGCCACAGCTCAGCAAATTGAAAACGAAATGCGCGCTGAAGGGCTGGGATATTTCTTCCCTTTACTGTTTGGAGAAGACACTAAGAAAATCTGGACCCTCAGAAAAGCCGGTTTGGGACTCCTGAGTAACCTGCCCGGTGATGACAAAGCGGTGCCGGTGATAGAAGACACAGCGGTGGACGTACAGGATTTGCCTGAATATATAAGAGAGTTTAATGAGATACTGAAGAAGTATAATCTGTATTCCGTGCATTACGCGCACGCCGGAAGCGGGGAGATCCATTTAAGACCGATCATCAACTTAAAAACAAAAGAGGGCAATGAACTGTTTCGGGCTATTGCTGAAGAGATCGCTTCATTGGTAAAGAAGTACAAGGGTTCTTTAAGCGGAGAACATGGCGACGGGAGATTAAGAGGAGAATTTATCAGGAAAATGATTGGCGAAAAGAATTATGAGCTACTCAAAGAGATTAAGAAAGCCTGGGACCCTCATCATATTTTTAACCCCAATAAGATTGTGGACACACCTCCCATGAATACCATGTTGCGTTATGAACCGGGGAGGGCAGCCAGGAAATTTGACACCGTCTTCCGGTTTCATAATCAAAATATTCTGCAGCATGCCGAGCAGTGTAACGGATCAGGAGATTGTCGTAAAACGCATTTATCCGGGGGAACCATGTGTCCTTCCTATATGGCTACAAAAAATGAAAAGGATACCACCAGGGCGAGGGCAAATATCATGAGAGAGTTTCTCACCAATTCAACGAAGGCGAATCCGTTCGACCATAAGGAAATCATGGACGTGATGGATAACTGCCTGAGCTGTAAAGGTTGTAAGTCAGAATGCCCCTCCAATGTTGACATTGCGAAATTGAAGGGCGAATTCTTGCAACAGTATTTCGATGCCAATGGGGTGCCTTTCCGAAATCGCCTTATCGGCAATTTTACGGCTATGTCCAGGGCCGGATCTATTGCGCCCTGGTTCTACAATTTTATGATGACCAATAAGCTTACTTCCGGTCTCATCAAAAGCGTGGCAGGATTTGCACAAAAACGTTCGATGCCCCTTTTATACAAAACGACGCTGAGGCACTGGTATAAAAAACACACAAAGGAAGTAAATGATAAACCCATTCGCAAGGTATATCTCTTCTGTGATGAATTTACCAACTATAATGATACTGAGGCGGGCATTAAAGCCGTGCTGTTATTAGAAAGATTAGGATACGAAGTCATTATTCCGGATCATATAGAAAGTGGCCGCACCTGGCTGTCAAAGGGTCTATTGCGCAAAGCAAAAAAAGTGGCCGAAACCAACGTGAAGATGTTATTACCGCTCATTAGTGAAGAAACTCCGCTGATTGGCATTGAGCCATCGGCTATACTGGCCTTTCGTGATGAATATATTGATTTGGCGGATGATGATATGCTGAAGGAAACCCGGCGCTTATCTAAATGTGTATTTACCATTGAAGAATTCTTAAGTCATGAAGCGGAAGCGGGAAATATTAAAGCCGAATCTTTTACTACGGAACCCAGGAAAGTATTGTTCCATGGCCATTGCCATCAAAAATCGCTCTCCTCGGTAACGCCTTCCGTAAAAATCCTGTCTCTGCCCAGAAACTATTCGGTGCAGGTAGTTCCTTCCGGATGCTGTGGTATGGCGGGATCTTTTGGATATGAAAAGGAGCACTATGATCTTTCGATGCAAATAGGAGAACTGGTTCTGTTACCGGCAGTAAGAAAGCAGGAGGAAGACGTCATTCTTGCCACTCCGGGTACCAGTTGTCGCCACATGATCAAAGATGGCGCTTCCAGGAAATCCTATCACCCTGTGGAGGTACTGTATGATGCGCTGGTAGCGGAAAATTGATCAATAAAAGAAGAAAAAGAATCATTCGGGACTCGCTCAAAAGCAAAAGGTCACAAATTGATTGTGACCTTCCTGATATTATGGATCAAAAACGGGACGCCATATCCAATGGTACGGCTCTTGTTTTGATAGGTAATGGAATTGTTGAAAAAGAATTCACAGGATGACTATCGCCAAATATACGGCTGATTTTAAAAACTACAGGAAAATTTTATCCAAAACTTTCTTCCTGGTGAATAACTTTTTTAGTCTCGTCCCACATTGAACCCGTAAGACGTGCTTATCTCAGCAGTAATTCACAGGGCTTAATACCCGTGTGCTTTTTAAAGGCGGTAGAAAAATGTGAGATAGAAGAGTAGCCCAGCATGAGAGAAACCTCGGTTACACTCAGCCCTTTTTCATAAAGCAGGTATTTGGCGTGTTCCATTCTTTGGTTTTGGTAAAAATCAAAAATAGTAGTTCCAAATATTTCCTTGAAGCCCTTTTTCAGATAACATTCATTAATGGCTACCTTCCGGCTTAAATCTTTGATGGTAATCGGCTCTCCAATATGCTCCAGCAGTACCTCTCTTGCTTTGAGAATTTTATCCCGGTCGGTCTCATTCGCGAGAAATTTACAGGAAAAGTTTTCTTCGTCCTTATTCCCCAGCATGCATTCCAGGCTGTATAACAACAGCATTTGGGTTTGTGCATTGATGTAAATATTCTCGAAACTTTCAGAATAGGTATTGTTCAGAAGGCTCTCCAGTATCGTCCTGACCCTGCTACAGAGCGGAAGGATTTTTGTAAAAGATGACGGGTGCTGGAAGCAAAGCACCTCGTTGGTGAAATCATAATTACGCGCACTTTTTACAAACTGGGATAAATGCTCTGGCAGGAAGGTAAAATTCATCACGTCAATGGTCTCTTCCTTTTCCGTGCAGGATTTAAACAACCCATTTTTACAATTGGCGCATTCCTGTTCTTTGCCTTTACAGTACGCATTGCCAATGATACAAAAACGAAGCTCCAGATAGTTGGCAGCCGGCTCATTTTTTTTATAATGATAAATCATCATACCCATATCGTCTGTATTCCACTGGGATGCCCGGCTGTATCGTTTAATGGTATAATGAACTGAACCCGGAGTCTGACGCTCCTTCACATGCACGACTCTTAAGTCATCAGGCATTACCGGATGCTTCTGAGTCAAATCGAATATATTAGGCGCCTGAAGCATAAGTGTGCAAATATACGTTGTTTAACGTAGTAAAAAAACAACCCGGACAAGACAGAACGGAAGGAGAGAAAAGAGAGAAGAAGAACCTTATTTAGAAACCCGTATTGCGTTGTTTTCAACCGGTGGCGGGCATCCGAAATACCCGGCTTTTTATTTGCAAAATATGATCATAAAATTGCCTGCAAGGCTTAATTTCGGTACCTTTGCACGAATATTTTTTTTGACCAGCAAAAGTGATTCTGAACGATTTATGAGTAATGAAACCGAGGCCTTGACCACCCCCTCCCGAACACCAGGATATGGTGCGGATAGTATCCAGATTTTAGAAGGTTTAGAAGCAGTACGTAAGCGGCCTGCGATGTATATCGGCGACATCAGCACCAAGGGGCTGCATCATCTGGTGTATGAAGTAGTGGATAATTCGATTGATGAGGCCTTAGCCGGTTTTTGTAAGAATATCATTGTGACCATATATGAGGATAATTCTGTGAGCGTTGAAGACGATGGGCGGGGCATTCCTACCGGAATGCACTCAAAAGAAAAACGGAGCGCGCTTGAAGTGGTCATGACGGTATTACACGCGGGCGGTAAATTCGACAAAAATACCTATAAAGTCTCCGGAGGTTTGCATGGTGTAGGAGTCAGTTGCGTGAACGCACTGAGCTCCACGATGCACGTAACGGTATGCCGGGAAGGGAAAATTTTTGAACAGGAATATAAAACCGGGATACCGAAATACCCCGTTCGCGAAATTGGAACTACCGATAAAACAGGAACACTGGTAAGGTTTTGGCCCGACCATTCCCTGTTTACCGTAACGGTATTTAACAAAGATATTTTGGAAGCCCGACTGAGAGAACTGGCTTTTCTGAATAAGGGATTGAACATCACTTTAACCGATTTACGGGAAAAAGATGAAGCGGGAGCAGTCTATAGTAAAACCTTTCACAGTGAAGGGGGGATTGCAGAGTTTGTTGAGGTGCTGGATAAGAACAGTGGCAGGCAGCCACTTCTTCCAAGAGTGATATACGGAGAAGCGCTTGAACCGGTTACCAATGTGACGGTTGAAGTGGCGATGACCTATAATGCCGGTTTTCAGGAACATATTTTCAGCTATGTAAATAATATTAATACCATAGAGGGAGGAACCCATGTAGCCGGTTTCCGGCGTTCCATAACCAGGGTATTCAAAGCTTACGGCGAAAAACAAGGATTGTTTGAAAAAGCTAAGGTGGAGATTGAGGGAGATGATTTCAGGGAAGGGTTAAGCGCTGTGATTTCGGTGAAAGTGCCTGAGCCTCAGTTTGAGGGACAGACCAAAACCAAGTTAGGGAATAACGAGGTTATGGGCGTGGTGGACACCACCCTTAGCCGGGTGCTGGAAAGTTATCTGGAAGAAAACCCCAAAGATGCCAGGCTTATCATTTCTAAAGTGATTTTGGCTGCCCAGGCAAGAGCCGCGGCCAGAAAAGCGAGAGAACTGGTACAGCGGAAAACGGTTTTGACCGGCAGTGGACTACCGGGGAAACTGGCCGATTGCTCAGACCGGGATCCGGAGAAATGTGAGCTCTTTCTTGTGGAAGGAGATTCGGCAGGCGGTACGGCCAAGCAGGGGCGCGACCGGAAATACCAGGCGATTCTTCCTTTAAGGGGTAAAATATTAAACGTGGAGAAAGCGATGGAGCATAAGATATACGATAATGAAGAAATCCGTAATATTTTTACTGCTCTCGGTGTAAAAATTGGCACTCCGGACGACCCTAAAGCATTGGATATTTCCAAACTGCGGTATCACAAATTGATTATCATGACAGATGCCGATGTGGATGGAAGTCACATTGCCACCTTAATTCTTACATTTATTTTCCGGTACATGAAGGAGCTTGTTGAACAGGGGTATGTATACCTTGCTATGCCGCCTTTATATCTGGTCAAGAAAGGTAAAGAGTCAGCCTATGCCTGGACGGAAGAAGACCGGAAAACCTTAGTGGAAAAAATGGGCGGCGGCAAGGAGGACAGCGTAAACGTGCAGCGTTATAAAGGTTTGGGAGAAATGAACGCAGAACAACTTTGGCAGACTACTATGAATGCGGAATCACGTACACTCAAGAGAGTGACGATCGAAAGTGCCGCGGAGGCAGACCGGGTGTTCAGCATGCTCATGGGTGATGAGGTTGGTCCCCGGAGAGAATTTATTGAATCACACGCGAAATACGCCAACCTGGATATATAATCTCTCTCCGCTTTCGAAAGAAAAGTCTATACTTCGTCCTGGCAATATCTTCACTGAAATCATCAGCTAACCGTTCGGCAAAACGGTTATAGAAGTCCGCCCCCTTCAAAATGAAGCGAGAAGAGAATCATGCGTGAATTGAGCTTATCAATTATATTCGAATATTTGAGTGAGGGATCTTTTGCGTGAACATTGTTTAGCCCCTGACTGATTTTAATTTCCGGAGACACGATGACGTATTTGCTGAAGAACTGAAATCCGATGCCGGCCTCCACTCCAA
>JACFNM010000669.1 GCA_019454915.1 Chitinophagaceae bacterium | reverse complement strand
AAGCCGGCATGCAGGGTAATCCTTATCCTAAGCTCAGATCCCATGGCATACGATAGTGGCGTTTTACAAACTGGATGGCAGCTTCAAAATTTGTGATTCGCATATTCTGAGCATCCCATAATAAACGCTGCCTGCCCGGATACCTGTCTTCTCCCCTTTTAGCGCTGGGGTTTTTTATTCCATGACTGCGAATAGCCAGGTTGGCAATTAAAATACTTTCTGCAAACGGTCTGGCATAATCAAAATCCGAGCTGGTTTCCGCGTTTCCATATCCCGCAATACAAGCATTAACCCATTGCAAATAGTGACCTTCCGGTACACGCCTGATCGTTTCAGGAACAGCTCTTGCTTCTTCCTCCCGTGAAAGGGGCAATAATCTTGGATTGGCTCCGTAACAATCTGCCAGTAACATACCCTTCGTACCAATAAACAAAACACCGCCATCCGGACTGCCAAACGGTTCGCCGGGCTCCAATTGTTCCGGTCTCTCGGGCATTATGCCCCCGTCATACCAGCTTACTTTGATTTTTCCTTTTCCGTCTTTCCTTGGATAACTCAGATGAATAGCTGAAGCAACGGGTGCGCTTTCGGAATGATCAATTTCCTTAAAGAAATCACTCCAACTGTTAGCAACACTACATTCAACAGATTCAGGAAAATCTATTGGCAATATCCGGTAGATAGGATCCATAATATGACAAGCCATATCTCCCAGGGCCCCGGTACCAAAACGCCACCAGCCTCTCCAGTTAACCGGATGATATCCCGGGTTGTAATCCATCATTGGGGCGGTACCCAGCCAAAGATCCCAATTGAGTTCTTTGGGAACACTATACACTCCTGTAAGAGGAGCGATGCCCTGAGGCCAGACAGGCCGGTTTGTCCAGGATTCCACTTTATAGACGTCACCAATCAATCCCGCATCGTACAATTCTTTCATTCGTCTCACTCCCTTTCCCGATCCACCCTGGTTGCCCATTTGGGTTACTACTTTATATTTCTTAGCTGCCAGGGTAAGCATTCTCGCTTCCCAAATATCATGAGTGAGCGGTTTCTGGGTATAAACGTGTTTGCCCAACTGCATGGCAGCCATGGTAGCCACAGCATGGGTATGATCGGGTGTTGAAACAGAGCAGGCGTCTATATTATTTTTTTCTTTATCCAGCATTTCCCTGAAATCATGATAATAGCTTGCCTTAGGAAAACTTTCCCGGGTTTTTGCTGACTGGCGATCATCCACATCTGCCAATGCCACTATATTAACCCTCGGGCTTTTTGCAAATCCCTGGATGTCCCTGCCTCCCTG
>JACFNM010000668.1 GCA_019454915.1 Chitinophagaceae bacterium | reverse complement strand
AGCCTTCAGTAAAGCCTGGGAGAAAACGAAATAACCCAACGAAACACAGCATAGCACGATAAAGCCAAGAATACTATACAGGTTCAGGCTAAAGAAACTGGTCACATCAAATGAGATTTGAGAATCCGCTACCAAGCTCCGGATAACATGCCCGCTTAACAACGTGGCGATGAGGATGACAGCGGATAAAGCAATACTCACTACCTGACGCCAGATCGCTTTTGTGATAACCGGATAGACTCCCTGTTTTGAAAACTGAATCCGGGCAAACAGCACCACCCATAAAAAAAGAATACTGTTGATAAGTAAGTCTCCCAGGGATCGGGACACGAGGCTGGAGCCGTAAATTACCGGATCAAATAGTTCGTATTGCCGGAAATTAGCGGGAACAGGAAAAAAATAGCTCGACGTTCGTAAAATCAATAACAGGGCCACCATAAATGAAACGCCGGACAAAGCGCCATACCGCCGGGAAATGGCTATCGCTACATTATGAAAAAAGAAGAGGGTCAGGAAGGTACCCAATACCCTCAGGAGTATGGTAAACCAGTCGTTACTGTGATGAACCACCACGGTCTTAGGCTGAAGGTAAAAAAGCGTAGTTCCTTTGATGCTCTTCACCGGGTAGTCGGTTTCATTAAAAACCAAAGCATAGTCTTCCTCAACGAAGGAATGATTTACAAAACCATTTTTGAGATACTGGCTTTCCAATACATACTGCATCCTTATCGGGAGGAGGTATAATGCAATCAGAGATCTATTCTGATAATTGATCTTCTTACGGATTACTTCATACTGACCATTGGCAAGAGAGGCGATATACCGCGGGTCCTCCTTTACTAACAAGTTCTGCGGCGGCAATATGGATTGGGTACTCCAAAACAACAGTTCAAACGTTCCCGCACCGGATTCTTCATATAAGAAGACCTTGTAATCTTCATCGGTAATACGCTGTATCTCCTTTTCTGTTTCATTTCCTTTAAGGATATTGCTTATAAGAAGCGTATCGTTCAGAAACAAATCAAAGCTCCTTTCGCTTTTCCAGATATATTTCTCCAGGGATTTTGTAACACCGTAGGGTGAAGAGGTATAAGACCAATAGTTGCTGAAAATAAACGATATGGTAAAAAGCCACGCTGCTCCAAGAAGCAGGTAGCCTTTATTATAAAAGACTATTTTCCAAAAATTCCTCAAGTTCCGTTATTTTGACGTTTAACCTCGTTCCAAAGTGCATCCATTTCCTCTAAACTCATTTGGGTCAATTCCCTCCCACCCGCTTTTGCCTGTTTTTCCATCCGGCTGAAGCG
>JACFNM010000667.1 GCA_019454915.1 Chitinophagaceae bacterium | reverse complement strand
AGGCCTATGTCATGACGAGGCTCGTCAGATTGTTGAGTATTTCAGAACGCTCTAATAGTAGGAACATTTAACTCAATATATACCTACTCCCTGGGATAGTTTCGGGCGGGGTTCAAACTACAACCAACTATGAAGTCAATTAATGTGCTTTTGGTTTCTGCAGCCATAACGGTCATGGCTTGCAAGAACGACTCACACGAGCAACCCGAAACAAGTGGAACAAAAACAACGACCGAGAATGCAACTGTCAAAAAAGGACAAGCGTTCATTGACAATGATCAGTCTCAGGCCAGTGTGCTTCAGATTGCGCTGAATTCTAAAGATCACACCACCTTGGTAGCCGCAGTGCAGGCTGCCGATTTGGAAAATTCTTTATCCAATGCAGGTCCATTAACGGTTTTTGCTCCTACCAACGCTGCTTTTGATGCATTGCCTGCAGGAACTGTGGAGGATCTTTTAAAACCTGAGAACAAGGAAAAATTAGCTTTCATTTTAAAGCATCACGTGACTCCCGGGAATTACGCCAAAGACTTTATGAAAAAGTTCAAAAAAGTGGGTCAAGCGAGCGGAGAAAACGCACCGGTACTTGTTGAAGGAGATGATGTATTGGTAGGAGGCGCGAGAATCGTAGCGAGTATCCCTGCCGGAAACGGAATCGTTCACGTTGTGGACAAAGTAATATTACCTGAAAACTAACATATAATTAAAAACGATTGAACAATGAAAAAAACCATTCATTATTTATTTTCTCTTGTTATAGTCGCCGGATTGGTGAGCTGTAATAATGGAGACAAAAAGAAACGCGGAGGCGGCGGATTAGCCACAAGTGCTGCTGCGCGCGTGTATGTAGCCCCGGGAGAGCACGATGAATTCTACGGATTTATGTCAGGAGGATTTAGTGGTCAACTGGGAGTTTACGGACTTCCATCAGGGAGATTGTTAAAAGTACTTCCGGTATTTTCTCAAAACCCTGAAAATGGTTGGGGATATACAGAAGAAACAAAGCCAATGCTTAATACTTCTTTCGGATTTGTGCCTTGGGATGACTCTCACCACCCTGATATCTCCCAGACAAATGGTGTACTTGATGGACGATGGATTTTCATCAACGGAAACAACACCCCACGTATCGCCAGATTGAGTCTTGAAAGCTTTAGAACCGAAGAAATTATTGAGATTCCTAACTCTGCCGGTAACCACAGCTCCTCATTCATTACTGAAAATACAGAATATGTGGTAGCCGGTACTCGTTTCTCTGTTCCCGTTCCTCAGAAAGATATGTCTATTAAAGAGTATAAAGGAAACTTT
>JACFNM010000666.1 GCA_019454915.1 Chitinophagaceae bacterium | reverse complement strand
ATCAAATACCCAAACTGGCTGATTGCCAGAGTAAGCGCAGGCAGGACTAAGCGCGCCGGTTCCGAAAGCGGATTTCCATCCTCGCTGCCGGGAAGACTGTTCCCCGGCAATACTTTCAGCCACCAGGCGAAAATAATGATTAATAAAATACTGGTGACAAACTCAGGTAGAGAAGTGGTAAATAACCCGGTCAATGAAATAACCAGGTCAGGCCATTTACCTTCCATTAATCCGGCAATGATTCCAAAAATGAGCGAAGTTGGGATTAAGATGATTAGGGCAAAAATAGCCAGGTAGAGTGAATTGCGGAAGCGGGTTAGCAACAACGGCTTGATTTCGACGCCCAAGCGGAATGATTCGCCAAGATCTCCACGCATAGACCGGAAAAGCCAGTTCATATAACGTTCTGGCAACGGCCGGTCAAGCCCCATCTTTTCGCGTAGCTGGCGCACATTTTCAGCGGTAGTATATTGGCCCAGAATCGAACGCGCAGGGTCTATCGGAATGACCTCTGAGATAACAAAGATAATCATGGAAGTGACAATTAGGGTGAAAATCATGGCGATAAATCGACGAAATATGTATCGCACCATAAGGTTCTTGCCTCTACCCTTTCTTTTCTACTGGGACCGGCTGGACTATAAGCTGGTCCCAGTAGAATTGTAATTTGGCTAAACAAGCAACGATCAATGTCGTTTTAGACTACCCAATCATTTAAACGTCTAACCAGCAGTCAGCATAATAGGTGAAACCCATTGGCACAACCTCGAAGTTCTTCAGTTGGCGTGATTTGGCATAGAGAACCTGGTAATGCCCAGCAGTTAACAAACCTCCGTCCTCTTTTATCAGAGTGCACAACTCGGCCAGCAAGTTTTTGCGTTTAACGGCATCCAACTCTGCGTCATACTGGGTGAGCTTTTCATCAAACTCAGGATTCTTCCAATTGGTTTCATTCCATTCCGCGCTAGATGCATAGCTAATATTTAAGTATTCACTCGGTGTAGAACGCATCCCCCAGTTTGACACGCCGATGGTGTTTGGCTCCCAGGGCCCCAGCCAGTGCTGCCAGTATTCTGGATCGGGCTTGAGCGTAATATTGAAGCCGGCTTCTTTTGCTGAAGCGGCCAGCCAGGTAGCTGTGTTGGTGGTGAGGTCATCATTAATGAAGATGGCTGTAATATTAAGTCCGTTGGGATAACCTGCTTCTGTTAAAAGCGCTTTGGCCTTTTCGATATCCTGGCTGGTGGGGGGAATATCAGGCGCATCAGCATAAATAGGAGCAATTGGCGTATCGTTGCCTGGGATAGCATAGCC
>JACFNM010000118.1 GCA_019454915.1 Chitinophagaceae bacterium | reverse complement strand
TATTCTTTCCATTTACTCTGGGTCCATACCGTATTCAGAAGATTTGGAACTGAAAGCTGATGTGCTTTCTGAGATACTAAATATTCGAATCATCGAGAAATTAAGAGAAGAAATACAGGGTATTTATGGAGGGGGAACCTTTAGCAACCTGAGAAAAGTTCCTTACGCCTCTTTTCAGTTTATAGTACAACTGCCTTGCGGGCCTGAAAAAGTTGACACCCTGCTGAAAGCTTTGCACGCCGAAATCCGTCAAATCATAGAAAACGGTCCAAAACAGGAAGACCTTTCCAAAGTGCGGCAGCAGTTGCTTGAATCAAACAACCAGAGCTTAAAGGAAAATACGGCCTGGTCATCTCACTTACTGGCTTCGAGGATGGAGGGCAAAAATATAGACAGGTTTATACACTTTGAGAAATATATAGATAAGATCACCGTAAAAGACATTCAGGAAACCGCCCAACTACTCTTGAACGGCAAGAATGACTACACGGCTATTCTTATGCCTGCAAAGGAGGAGAAGAAGTAGTTAGATGATAACGACAACAAACCTTTTGATGCAACGCAGGCAATGACGGAAGGTATTAGGATTCCCGCAGATTACGCAGAACCCAAGCAGGCATTGCGCTATTGCCGGGTTCAACGGCGATATCTGCGGGATTGTTTTCTCATCGCATCCTCAGCTATGACATGGTCTACCTGAATTGCACCGCTTTAGCCGGTTGAATTCTGCGGCTAACGAGGGTGGGGATTAATAAAGTGAGGGTACACACCACCAGCGTACCAAGAACAACCAGCAATACTTCCCACCACACCACTTTAACCGGAATCACCAGCATATAGTAGGCATCCTCGTCCCAAAACTTCAGGAAGCCCGTCTTTAGCTGTGTATAACAAATACCTAATCCTATGAGAAGCCCTAAAAGAATACCCGCTGAAGCGATGATCACTCCCTGGATAGTGAATACTCTTTGCACCAGCCAGTCCGTAGCGCCGAGGGCTTTCAGAACGCCAATCATACGGGTACGCTCCAATACCATAATAATCAGGCAGGTTATTAAATTGATGATGGCAATAATAATCATCACGCCCAGCACCACATTCCGGTTCACGTCCTGCAGGCGCAACCAGTCGAATATATTGGGATAAATGTCTTTAATGGTTTTGCTGCCCCATTCACCCGGAAGGGCTTCAAATATCCGCTCATTGACCTCATCCATCTGGTGATAGTCATTCAGGAAAATTTCATAGCCTCCTATTTCGCCTGCCGACCAGTCATTCAGCCGCTGCACAAGCGTAAGATCGCCTATGCCATATAACTTATCATATTCCTCCATATTGGTTTTATACAAACCCACCACCGTCAGTTTATCCGGCCGCGGCTTTTGATCTTCTCCCCGGAAAAAATATATCAGCACCCGGTCATTTACTTTTAGTCCAAGTTGATTTGCCGTGTATTCGGAAAGGACAATCTCCCTGCTGTAAGTACTATCATTGAAATGGACCCATCTGCCCTGCGTGAGAAATTGATCCATAGAACCGAAATCATAATCCTTTTCCACCCCTTTAAACAAAATGCCTTCGATGGATCCCGACACTTTGAGAATCGCATATTTGGTCGCGAAGGCCTGCACCTTTTTTACGCCTTGTACCTGATATATCTGGTGCACAATCGAATCCGTTTTTTCTATGGGCGATTCTTCTGCAATAGCAGCTTTATACTGTTCATAATACTGAACCCGTAAGTGACCCCAGAAACTGAATATCTTCTGGCTGACCGCTTCCTGAAAGCCATTTACGAAAGCCAGGGTCATGATCATCACGGCCACGCTGATAGCCGTGGCGGCAATGGCTAACCGGATAATAAAACGTGAAAAAGACCGCTGCCGGTTGAAGGCAATTCTCCGTGCTATAAAAGAAGCTATATTCAATCTCTGTTATTTACTAAATTGTGAAGATAAAAGAAATCAATGATGTACAAGCGTTCCTTCATCCTGGCCGGCATTTTAACCTTTGGGTTAACGGATGAGTCTTTGGGACAACGCGATCCCGATTTTACTTATCAGCAAAATATTAAAACCGTTCAGTTGAATCCTTACGGAGACCAAACAGCCTATCCGGTTATCAAACTCAACAGCAATGATCAGCTTCAACTGGATTTTGACGATATGGATGGCGATATTAAGAGCTACTATTATACTATAGAACTGCGCAATGCAGACTGGTCGCCGGTTCAGATGGGATATTTCGACTATGCCAAAGGATATACCACCCAACGGATCACCAACTATCGCCGTTCGGCACAGGTACTTACCCGGTATACCCATTATCAGCTTCTCTTTCCGGGACGCGATATTATGCCTACCAAATCGGGCAATTATGTATTAAAGGTGTTTTTGAACGGGGATACGGCCAATCTTTCTTTTACCCGGCGGTTCCTTGTGACGGACGTAGCGCCGGTAGGCGTTTCAGCAGAGATACAGCAACCATTCAATCCCAATTTTTTCAGAACGTATCAAAAAATCCAGGTTAGCCTGAATGCCGGACGTTTGAATGTGAGTTATCCACAGCAACAGATAAAAATGACGATTCTCCAAAATGGACGATGGGATAATAGCCTGCAGTCCTTAAAACCCGGTATCATACGAGGCAATGTTTACGAATTTAACGGGGAGAAAGAAGGGGTAATGCCTGCCATGCGGGAATGGAGATGGCTGGATTTAACGAGCTTCCGGTTGTTAAGTGACAGGATCCAAAGGCATCAGAATACCAATTCGGGATATGAATTGTATGTAGTGCCCGACCAGCCCCGAAATACTCAAAAATATATCTATTATAAAGATTACAATGGCATATATGCGGCGCTTACCAACGAAAATGTAAATCCGTATTGGAATGCCGATTATGCTACCGTGCATTTTACCTATGTTCCGCCCGATAACCGGCCTTACGGCAAAAGTCTTTACATCATCGGACAATTAACCAATTACGGAAAGGATCCCGGGGCTGAGATGCGCTGGAACGGCCAAAGCGGGGCGTATGAAACTACCCTGCTTTTAAAACAGGGATACTATGACTACGCTTATGGTCTAACAGATAACAAAAAAACTCCTTTCTCCTTTAACACAGATGAGACCGAAGGAAACATCTGGGAAACGGAAAACCAATATCTGGTGCTGATCTATTACCGTGAATTAGGGGGAAGGTATGATCAACTGCTGCATGTAACATCCTTAAGTTCCATACAGAACCGGAGCGGCAGGTTTTAAACCCCACCCAACCGGCACGTCATCCAAATCAGTGCCATCAAAATTTCTTGCAGAAGCTGTTCTTTTGTATCTTTGCAGCGGCAAGTCTTATACGACCAGCTCCTGCTGAACTCCCCCAGGACCGGAAGGTAGCAAGGGTAGGCGGTTGTAGCGGTGCGATGTAAGTAACTTGCCTTTTCTATTTTCGTATATTTGCTACGGTATATTTATATACGGTAAAAACAAAAACAAACAAAAGGGTATGAAATTTTTTCTTGACACAGCCAATCTGGACCAAATCAAAGAGGCCAATGATTTAGGCATATTAAACGGCATTACTACCAATCCTTCTCTGATGGCTAAAGAGGGTGTTAAAGGTCATGCAGCCATTAAAAATCATTATAAGACTATCTGTGAAATAGTAGATGGAGATGTAAGTGCGGAAGTGTTTTCTACCGACTTCGACAGCATGGTGGCTGAAGGAAAGGAGTTAGCTGCTATACATCCGAACATCGTAGTAAAAGTACCTATGATTAAGGAGGGTGTTAAGGCAATGAAATGGTTTACCGATAACGGCATTCGTACAAATTGCACGCTGGTATTTTCTGCCGGGCAGGCTATTTTAGCTGCCAAAGCAGGAGCGCTGTATGTTTCCCCGTTTGTGGGCAGGATAGATGACAGCGGTTGGGATGGGATGGAATTAGTGGGTCAGATAGCCCATATTTATGCGCAGCAGGGTTTTAAAACTCAAATCCTGGCGGCTTCTATCCGTAACCCGTTGCATATCGTGAGGGCGGCAGAATTAGGAGCGCACGTTATCACCAGTCCGCTTGCTTCCATTCTCGGCTTATTAAAACACCCGCTGACCGATATAGGACTGGCGAAGTTCTTAGAAGATGCGAAAACAATGGAGCATTAAGATTTCTGTATTCAGCGATAATTTTTGAAAAAAAACGATAAAAGATTCCGGCTAACACCGGAATTTTTTATATAGGTACTTACTTATTCAATATCGCTTTCCTAATCAGTAGTTAGTGGAGTAGGCCGTGGTATCCAGGTTACCCCTGATAGTACCTCTCATCCTCTTCCACCAGCTGTCTCTTTGCTTAATAGAGATAAAATCCGGCTTAAACGCTTCTTCATAGGGAATCTGCGGGTCAAGCATTTGCGGCTGTATGGCTTTCATGGTATCTACCACCATGGGAATCACCGCCATTTCCTTATCTACTTTCCTTTTTATATAACGGCGCAGTAATTTCGACTGAAAGGGATCGGAGGCTAAGGCAACCTTTTCAAAACCCAGTTGTCTTGCCATCTTAAATCCGTAATAGGCATTCTCCGTGCTATGTTCCGCTTTTATTTCCGAGAAAATATGCTCTTCGGGAATACCGAGCGCTTCCGCATACAGCGCCATAATCTTGCCTTCATAATAAGGCGAATAAACAGCGGAACCGGAATAGATAATATTTCGGGTAAAACCCTGTTCATAAAGGTATTTTGACCAGTAAACCCTGCCTTTCATGATATAATCCCAGTTGCCGTTCTCGAAAGGTACGCCGGGAACGACAATGGCATCAAACGGAGACTGCTCTCTTGCAGCCTGTAAATATCGCCGGGTAGCCTTAGCTGAGTAGGAGCATGATGCCAGACTTGTCGCTATGAGCGCTATCAGGGGATAGAAAAGAAAACTTTCTCTCAGGTAGTTATTCTGGTAAAAGCGATAACCCATCTCCTGTTATTCGGATCGTACGATCGCATTTTGACTGATGATATTATTGACAATACCCACTGTTTCATTCAGGTAAATATCCGACTGAAGCCCCTTCAGCCAAAGTTGTTGCCGCTCTTTCTTCATGGCATCATTCGAGAACTTGCTGGTATCCGATGGCAATAACTCCACGGAATTCGCTTTTTCGGTTTTTGTTAGTTTTTCAATATGCCGGGCAATCTCCAGTATCTTCTTCTGTTCTTCCTGATACTTCTTAAGATTGAGCGTGTACACTTTTTCATTCAGCTTAGCCAGCATCTCTGTATTCGCCTTTATCTGCTCAAAGACGGTATCCTTTTTTATCCGGTTATCTTCGAATTTTTTTATCGCGGCGATTCCGTTACCATTACTCCACGGCGTATATGTTGCCTTGGCTATTTCGTCCCATTTCAGCGCGTCCGGGTTATCTTTTTCGCGGTATTGCAGATATTCAAACTGGTCCGGAAGAACAATATCCGGTGTTACTCCTTTGAGTTGTGTGGAGCCGCCGTTGATCCTGTAAAATTTTTGCAAGGTGAGTTTAACCGTACCCAGGTTGGTAGAGGGATCGTCCTCTCTTGAGCCAAAAAGAGTCGTTCGTCCCGCATCCAGTCCTATATTTCTTTGAACGGTACCCTTTCCGTAAGTAGAAGTGCTGCCGATGATTACTCCTCTTTTGTAATCCTGGATGGCCGCGGCGAAGATTTCAGAAGCCGAAGCGCTGAACTCGTTCACCATCACGGCCAGCGGACCGTCATATAAAATACCTTTGTCCTTATCGCGCAATACCGAAGGATTCCCCTGCCGGTCTCTCACCTGTACCACCGGGCCTTCGTCAATAAACAGACCCACCATTTGAATCACATCGTATAAAGAACCGCCTCCGTTATTACGCAGGTCCATGATGATGCCATCCACCTGTTCGTCTTTCAGTTTCTGAATTTCCTTAGCTACGTCTTCAGCGGACTTGGCGCCGTTCGGCCGCTCCCAATCGGCGTAAAATTCAGGCAGATAGATATAACCGATTTTCCGGGAGCCTTCATTAATAATGGCGCTTCTTGCAAAAGTCTCGTCCAAAACAATTTCGTCCCGAATCAGGGAGACGACTTTCGTGGTGCCATCTGCCCTCTTCAATGTTAACCGAACTTCTGTGCCTTTCTTTCCTCTGATCAACTTCACTGCATCCTCCGTATCATATCCTGCCATATCCTGTGCTTCTTCGTTACCCTGTCCCACTTTCTGGATGATATCGCCTACCTGAATCTCACCGGACTTCCAGGCGGGACTTCCCGTTACCAAGGTGACAATCTTAATATTTCCATCCTCCTGTCGCAGAGAAGCTCCTATTCCGTAAAAGCGACCACTCATGTGTTCGTCAAATAGTCTTTTTTCAATAGGAGGCATAAACGTGGTGTGCGGGTCCATACAGGTAGTAATGGTGTTCACAAACTCATTGAAGCGATCTTCCTCCGTAAATTTACTTCTAAGCCTTTCTGCTATCCGATCCGTTGATTTCAACACCTTTTCCCTTGCTTCCTTTTCCATATCCGCTTCGCTCCTGGGCTTAAAATCTTTTTTATCTTTATTTTTCTCCTCTGAGGCAATCAAATCCGCATAGCGGACTAAAACCTGATATTTTAAACGCTTGCGCCACATTTCGCTGCGTTCTTTTTCCGATGAGGCATAGTTGATCCTGGCTTTATCATCTACCAGCACTTCATCTTTATCGAAATGAAAAGGCTTATCGAGAATTCCTTTATAGGAATTCAGGTACTCTGCCAGCCTTTTTTCATAAACCTTGTTGATGGCCTGGAAAGACTGTAAGGGAGCACCGTGGATTTCGTCGTCAATTTTATCTTCATACCCCTTTAGCTGATTCAGATCCGATTGCAGGAAAAGTTGTTTTTCCGGATCAATCGTTTCCAGGTATTTGGTAAATACTTCTTTAGAAAAATCATCATCTATTTTTTTAGGACTATAATGTCCCTGTTCGAGCATCACGCCCACCTGCCGCAATATCTTTTCAAACTTGGTGGCAGGCGGTGTATTTAAACCTATGGTCTGAAATGCAATAAAAATGCCAGCAACAAAAATAGCCAGCACAATCGGCAGAGATTTTTTATTAAACATAAACTTCAACACATTTTGCATAATCAAAAATAACGGAAATAATAGACTTATGTTGCCGCCCGTAGTTATCAAAAAGCCAAGGTTTTCAAAAAGTAGCTGACCGCACTGAATGATTTTAATAAAAAAAGGCATTCCGCAAATAGAAATGCCCTTTTAACAGCGGGGTGGCTAATGGGACTCGAACCCACGACCCTCAGAACCACAATCTGATGCTCTAACCAGCTGAGCTACAGCCACCGTTTTGTGGGGAGCAAAAATAGATGAAAAATACTTGCCTTCAAAATTTGTACGGAACCATTTGAAAATTTCTATCCGGGTCAAAAATCCGTTATGCTCTGTATCCCATGCACCTTTAACGTTTATTAACCTTATTCCCCCATATCTGGCCTTTTATCAACGTAATTTTGCCGTTGGTACCAATATTTTGAGAGACCATAATATTAGGCTCAATTTCGAGTTTGATACGCGAAAAAACGATGTTGTCATGAAGTTGGCTTTATGATACAACGGATCAAAAAACCTTTACATAATGAAATTCTTTTTATCTATTCTGTTTTGTACGCTCACTACCGGATTATTTGCCCAGCAGCCTGGTCGTAACGGCAATTTCGGAGGACAGCGTGGGGGAACGGGAATGATGAGTAACGGGAGATTTTACGGGAAAATTGTAGATGCTTCCAATAACAAAGGTATTGAAGCGGCATCCGTATTGTTGATTCAGTCCCGTCCCGACTCAACCGGGAGCAATAAAGACATCACTGTAGGCGGGCAGCTTACAACAGCCAGAGGCGAATTTAGTATTGAAAATATTCCCATGAAGGGGCAGTACCGTTTCACCGTAACCGCCATCGGATACACACCTTTTGAAAAAACCGTTCAGTTCAACCCCGGCGCGATGGAGAAAGACCTGGGTAATATAAAATTAGAAGCCGATGTGCAGCAATTGGGCGAAGTGACGATTGTGGCCACCAAACCCATGTTCCAGATGGGGGTTGACCGGAAGATATTTAATGTGGATAAAAATATAACCACCACCGGGCAGACCGCTTCGGAAATTATGAAAAATGTACCCGGCGTTAACGTGGATATTGATGGCAATGTGACGCTTCGAAATGCCGCGCCCACCATTTTTGTGGATGGCAGACCCACCACGCTTACGCTGGATCAAATCCCGGCGGATGCAATAGAGAGTGTAGAAATCATTACCAATCCGTCAGCAAAATTTGATGCTTCGGGTGGAACGGCAGGAATCCTCAACGTTATTCTAAAAAAGAACCGGAAAGCAGGCTATAATGGAAATATAAGAGCCGGTATTGATTCCCGGGCAAGAGTGACTGGCGGGGGCGATATCAATATCAAGCAGGGTAAGGTGAACTTTTTTGCCAGTGTAAACCTGTTCCAGAGAAAAAGCCTGAGTACCGGAAATACTTACCGCGAAAACATCTACGCAGATAAACTTCAAAACACCATTTTAAATCAGTCCAGCAATTCCACGAATACGGGGCAGTTTCTTTTTGGCAGAATCGGGTTTGATTATTTAATGGATAACAGGAATACCCTGACGGTCTCGATGGCATTACCCAATGGACAGTTTAATAACAATCAGGTGGATAATATTCATATAGACACCATGTCTTCGCCCATAAGGACTCAGGACGCCATCCGTACGACCGTTAATAACCGAAAATTCAAGAACTACGGCCCGTCAGTCGGATTCAAACATTTGTTTCCCAAGCAGGGACGTGAACTCACCGCGGATGTGAATTACAATTCGAGCGCTAATTCAGGAGGCGGCGATTATACCACGCAGTATTACACCTCCACCGGCAGCATCCTCGGCGACCCTGCCCTGCAACAATTATTGTCTTCCGGCAACAGCACGTTCTGGACGATACAGTCAGACTATACCAGCCCGATGGGCAAGGGGAAGTTTGAAAGCGGTTTACGCGCCGCAGTACGCGACAATAAAAATATAAACGAGAATTATGCCTACGATTATTTCGCCGGTAAATATGTTCTTATTCCTTCTGCCAGCAGCAACTATAAATACGTTGACCAGGTATATGCAGCCTACTCCACCTATTCCAGCAAGATTGGCGAAAATTTCTCCTATCAGTTGGGATTGAGGATGGAAAGCTCAAACTATAAGGGCACCCTGTTAAGCACCGGTCAGCATTTCTCTAACCAGTACCCGGTAGAATTTTTCCCCAGTGTATTTATTACACAGACCATATCTCCGGGTCAGGATCTACAATTAAATTATTCCCGGCGTATCAACCGTCCCAATTTCTGGCAGCAGATTCCTTATTACGACGTAGCCGACCTGTTGAATATCCGCGTGGGCAATCCCGCTTTGGTACCTGAGTTCACGAATTCCTTTGAATTAAATTACAGTAAGTCACTGGGAGGCGGACATAGCCTGTTGAGTTCGGTTTACTTCAAGCAAACCAATAACCTGATCACCAGTTATCAAAGCAGGCAATACGATGTGCCCCTTCCTGACGGAAAGCTTGACTCTGCCATGGTCACCTCCTACATCAACGCAAACTCAAGCAGGTCCTACGGCCTCGAACTTACTTCTAAGAACCCTCTGACCAAATGGGTAGCCCTGACCACGAATCTGAATTTCTACAACGCCCGGATAGACAACAGCGGCGTTGACGAGATTTTGGGTATAAACGACCGTTGGGCATTCTTTGCCAAGATGAGCGCAGACTTTAAGCTACCGGCTAACTTCACTATCCAGCTTTCAGGCGACTATCAGTCGCGTACGCTTGTACCCCAGGGTATGGGGGGACGTGGAGGTGGTTTTTTTGGAGGAGCGAGCAGTGCTGCTCAGGGTTACATCAACCCCAATTACGGCGTGGATGTAGCCATACGCAAAGAATTCCTGAAAGATAAAAGAGCGGCTGTTACGCTGAGCGTGAGTGATATTTTGAAAAGCAGGATATACGATGCCCATTCGGAAAACAGCGTATTTATCCAGGATATGTGGAGAAAAAGAGATGGTCGGATATTCCGGCTTAACCTTTCATATCGTTTCGGTAAATTTGATGTATCCCTGTTCAGGCGTAAAAACACCCGGTCGGGTTCTGATGGTGGAGGAGGAGTTGATATGATGATGCAGTAAGATATTAAATTGAAAAACCAACTTCCGATAAAGCCATTGGTTATTGTCCAATGGCTTTATTGTTAATTTCCGTTTCCGTTCGTTTTTCCTTCCAACATCGGTACAAAAGAGAACAAGTCAAACTTCTCCTCTTTGAGGGAGCCATCCTGCTGTTTTGTAATCCGCATCATTCGCTGGGAATCATTTTCATCCACCGGAACGACCATCATTCCTCCCACTTTTAATTGATCTATCAATTTAGGCGGGATTTGCGGGGCTGCGGCGGTTACGATCACCTTATCGAAGGGCGCAAACGTCGGCAACCCCTCAAAGCCGTCTCCATAAAAAAACTTAATGCCGGGATATTTCTTGAGAAACGAAAGCTGCCGGGTACGGTCATATAATTTTTTCTGGCGCTCAATGGTGAATACCTGCGCGCCCAATTCGGCAAGTACCACGCCCTGATAAGCGCTTCCTGTTCCGATTTCCAGAACTTTATCAAAAGGCTTCACCTCCAGCAACTGGGTTTGATAAGCTACTGTATAAGGCTGCGAAATCGTCTGTCCTTCACCAATAGGAAAAGCCCGGTCCTCATAAGCTATCTGATCAAAGGCAAGGTCCATAAAAAAATGGCGCGGAATCCTGTTCATGGCATCCAGAACCCGCTGATCCGTAATTCCTTTCCGGTGTAAAGAATCTATCAGCCGGCGGCGTAAGCCTTTGTGCCTGTATTCATCTTCATACTGTCTCATGCGTTGCTGCAAGATAACAAAATGAACGGCAAAATGGAACGAAATGCAGGATTAAGGGCGCGTTTCAATTTCGCTGGATCCCTTTGCAATTCTTGAGATCCGAAATACGACGACGCCCCGGGCGGTATCTCATCGCCCACCCGAGGCCAAGCAACGCGAAGATCCGGAATATG
>JACFNM010000665.1 GCA_019454915.1 Chitinophagaceae bacterium | reverse complement strand
TGTAGAGTTTCCTTCGCAATTCAATGAAAACTGGGCACTATATCCTTCTGTTTTAAAGAACTATGCGGTACATTATAAAACCGGCGAACCAATTCCACAGGAACTGATTGATAAAATAAAGCGCTCTTCTACATTTAACCAGGGCTATGCTTTAACTGAAAATCTTGCTGCTTCCAACCTGGATATGCAGTGGCATACCATTAAAGCAGATACGAAAATTGGCGATGCTCTGGTTTTTGAGAAAGAAGCTTTACACCGCACCCGTTTAGACGTGGTACATGCTGTGCCTCCCCGTTATCGCTCCACCTATTTTTCTCATATCTGGGGAAGCGGTTATGCGGCAGGATACTATTCTTATTTATGGACGGAGATGCTGGCTCACGATGCCTATCAGTGGTTTGAGGACAATGGAGGTCTAACCCGGGCTAACGGACAACGTTTCCGGGAAATGGTGCTTTCCAAAGGGAATACGCAAGATCTGGAAAAAATGTATTATGACTGGAGAGGTAGTAATCCGAAAATAGAGCCTTTACTAAAGGCGCGCGGATTGAAATAAAAGACTGCGTGAAGTTATTGGGTTACCACTTCTACCCTGCTCTTACCGCTTCGCTCACTTAAGACGCGTATTTGTACGGGTATTCTTTCAGTCATTTCCTGTACGTGGGAAATAACACCCACTTTGCGTCCCTGGTTGTGCAGGCGTTCCAGTGCGTCCATTGCCATATTCAACGTAACCGGATCCAGTGAACCAAAGCCTTCATCAATAAAAAGCGATTCCACCCGCATAGTGTCCGACGACAGAGAAGCCAATCCTAACGCCAACGCTAATGATACTAAAAAAGACTCTCCTCCCGAAAGAGAATTAACCGTACGCACCTCATCACCCATGTCGCGATCCACTACCTGCAGCCCCAGCGAATCCGGTACTCTTTCTAAAATGTACCGTTTGCTCAGAAAATCGAGGTGGACGTTAGCGAAACTCACCAATACGTCGAGCGTATATTCCTGAGCAATCTGCCTGAATTTCTTTCCGTCAGCAGAACCAATCAACTCGTTAAGCTTTGCCCAATCCTCCACTACAGCAGTCTGCTTTTTAATATCTCTCAAGATATCCTGAAGACGCAGCGTATTCTCCTCGTTATTTTTTATTTTAATTTCCGCTTCAATTTTCCTCTTACTCCTCTCATTTATCAGGGCCTGCAGTTCTTCCTTCTGTTTCGCCAATTCTTCAAACGACAGGTCGGAATTCTTTTGACGCTCGTGATTTTCCAGATCCCGCGACCGTTCCAAGAACACTGATTTTGCATTTGCCAATTC
>JACFNM010000117.1:6186-11414 GCA_019454915.1 Chitinophagaceae bacterium | reverse complement strand
ATGCTCCATGTATGGGAATTGGGTTTCCAATTTAGTTGCTCTGCCGACAGCAAGCCGAAATTTGCAATAAAATGTTCTGTTATTTTGTCTATCTGTGAAGTCCGGTCTTTCATAATTTGTACTTTAATGTTTGAGTAGAATTTCTTTATTCGTCATTCAATGAGTTGACACCCTGTTCTTTCAGTTTATCAAGATGTTCTTTCATGGTTTTTATCTGCTCGTCCGTATGCCCCTGCCAGATGGCAACTTCCCCCAAAACTCTAAACGGTTCGGCAGAACGGTACAACATCGTCGGGTTACCGGGAAATTTTCTGTCTGTCAGGTCGGAATCATTTGTTTTTATCACGTCTTTAACCGAATTTATTTTGCGTAGCTACTGACCACATATTTCCTGCAAAGTCTTTAAATGTTCCACGTTTGTCCGGGTCGTTTGCTTTTGTTTGAGGTTCATCAACAATTTCACAACCCAATGCAATGGCTTTTCTGAACGTATCCTCTACATTGGGGACATAGATGTGCATCCAGTATTTATTGGCAGGATATTGAGGTGTGGCGTCGCTCATCATAATGATTGTGTCATCAATCTGAAGTTCGACATGCATTATTTTCCCGTCGGGTCTGTCATACCTTCTGCAAATTTTTGCATCAAATATATCTGCCAATAATTTGATTAACCTATTGGCATCGTCCACCATAAAATAAGGTGAAACAGAGTTGTAATGATTGGGTTTGAAGTTGTTCATTTTTTATTCAAAAGTAGTACCTCTTGTTCTTAATTTCAGGTGTAATTACGCCAACTTAACGGGTTGATTGCGACAAAATAATCAGATAACTTTGCAATAAAATCAACAAAGCGTCATGAAACGGATAGCAATTTTGGTTACCGCACAAACGAATATGGCCAGTATGGACAATCCACGCTGCGCCTTTCTTTTTGTCAATGAGCTATTAAGTAAAAGGGGCGAACCGCCGCTGTTTGACTTAAAAATTGCAGGCACAGAGAAGGACGTAACGCTGGAAAACGGATGGTACACGCTGCATCCGGATATGACTTATCAGGAAATAAGAGCTACCGACCTGATTATCATTCCGGCTTTCGATGGAGATTTGAAAGAAGTTATTCTGCACAACAAACCCGTACTTCCCTGGCTGGTCAGGCAATATAAAGAAGGCACCGAAATCGCCAGCCTGTGCGTAGGTGCATTCCTTCTGGCGGCAACCGGACTTCTGAACGGGAAAACCTGCTCCACTCATTGGCGGGCCACAGAAGCCTTTAGAGAAGTATTTCCGGATGTATGCCTGCAAACAGAAAAAATCATCACAGACGAAGATGGTATCTACACCAGCGGAGGCGCTTTTTCTTCTGCCAACCTGATACTGTATCTTATTGAAAAATATGCTGGACGTGTGATGGCGGTTCAGTGTGCCAAGATGTTTCAGGTGGATATGGACAGGAAGAGCCAATCGCCCTTTATGATTTTCAAAGGACAAAAAAATCACAAAGACAAACGCATACAAAAAGCCCAGCAGTATATTGAAGAAAATTATCAGGAAAAAATAACCGTCAACCAACTCTGCAGAGAAGTGGCTCTAGGTCGCCGCAGTTTCGAACGACGCTTCAAAACTGCCACCGATAATACCATTGTTGAATACATCCAGCGGGTGAAGATAGAAGCTGTTAAAAAGCGCCTGGAAACAACCCGCATGACCGTCAATGAATTGATGTACGAGGTGGGCTATACTGACACCAAGTCTTTCAGGAACGTATTCCGCAAAGTAACGGGCCTGTCACGCTTCGAATACAGACAGAAATTTAATAAAAATGTAGGATAAGAAAAAGGAGGCGGGGTAATGGGGTGTATTTCAAATTTTCGCAGGTGGGTGGTGACACCCACCTGTAGCCCCCGCTACCGGTCGGTGTCTCACCGACCGGAATGTCGCGTATGAAGCGAAAATTTGAAATACACCCGGGGTAATGCTATTCATACCTGTCCAACTAAAGTCGGACAATAGTGATTTCCCGGACTGTTTAGATAAATATGGCTTAGTATCTGCGTGATTCCTTCGATTGATGTAATGGTTCTTGCTTATTGCCACCTTACTTATTTCCCACTTTTTATCCCGGCTCTTTTCTTCAGATCATCGGAGGTAATGACTATCATTCTTCCGATGGGTTTATCACCGCGATAGGTAATTATTTTCATGGCAGCCGCATCTTTCGGCATGGTTAGGGGCTCCTTATATTTTGGATAAAAGTTATCAGGAAACGAATTGTCGAAGCTATAATAGATATCTAATCCTTCTACCTCGGTGCTCAATTCAATGAGCGGCAGATCTTTTCCATTGTTTTTAACCGCAACAACCGCATCATAAAGAGCAGGTGAGTATTTGATTTTTGCGATATCAAAGCGGTCAAAATGGGTTTCAACGCGCCGCACAAACTGATTCCAGTTTTTCTTTTGTTTAGGCGACCACACCGATTCCGCAATGGCAAAGGCTCTCGGCCAGAGCATGTACTGCATGTGACGGGTGTTATAAATCTGTTCAGTCCACAAATTGGCTTGTCCTCCTTTGATAAATTGTGGATCCACGCCATTGGGTACGGGGTCAAACTGATAGGCTTTATTTAACCGGAGAGTAGCATAAACCGGAGGTTCAATAGCTCTGTCACCCTGCATATAATCGAGATAGGCAAATGTCGAAGGGCTCATAACCACTTCGTGTTTTTGTTTGGCGGCTTCTATTCCTCCCTGTATTCCCCGCCAACTCATTACCGCCGCATTGGGTGCCAAGCCACCCTGTAATATTTCATCCCAGCCAATGAGTTTTTTCCCTTTTGACCGGATAATCGTTTCAACGCGTTTAACGAAATAACTCTGTACTTCATCCAGGTTTTTGAGTTTTTCCTTTTGCATCAACGCTTTAATAGCAGGGCTCTTTTCCCAGAAATTTCTCGCAGTTTCATCTCCACCCATGTGTATATATTCAAAAGGGAAAAGTTGCGCCACTTCGGTGATCACTTTGTCTATGAATGCATACACCTTTTCATTGGCGGGGCAGAGGGTATTATCCAATAACCCGTAAAAGTGCCCGCTGGGTGGCCAAACCATGAACCGTTCACCCGAATTCACTTTGTATTTATCCGCGCCGGGTGTGCAGGATAACTCCGGATAGGAAGCAATGGCTGCCAGGCTGTGCCCCGGCATCTCTATTTCAGGTAATATATTGATAAACCGGTCTCTTGCATACTGAATGATTTCCCGGATATCTTCCTGGGTATAAAAACCGCCATAGTCCCGGGGTTCATTGTCTTCGGGTTTGGAAAAAGTACCGAAGGTGCCGATTTTTTTTACATTCCAGGCGCCTACAGTGGTGAGTTTAGGCAAGGACTTGATTTCAATCCTCCAGCCCTGGTCGTCGGTCAGGTGCAGATGAAGAAGATTGAATTTATATTTTGCCATATCGTCTATAAAATCCTTAACCTCTTCCTTTGTGAAAAAATGACGAACAACGTCAAACATCAGCCCACGCCATCCGAAGCGCGGAAAATCTGTTATTTCCACACAGGGTACCGACCAAACTTTGTCGGCGACCACTGTTTTTGAAGCTATTTCTTTGGGAAGCAATTGCAGTAAGCTCTGGACGCCATAAAACAAGCCGGCTGCTTTATTGGCGCTAATGGTAATTGAACTGGGGGTAACACTTAATTTATAGCCTTCATTTCCTAATACCTTCTCTTCCGGCGACAGCAGGATGAGTTTGATATTAGCGTTGCTGTTATTTTTTTGAATGGTGGTTAAGTACCCCGTAGGCGCTGTAATGGCATTGAGCAGGTAGCCCGCTATTTCAGCCGCCTGAATATTATCGGATATGCCTATGGTTAAGGGCCCCTTGAGGGTATATTCACCCTGCACGGCAGACAGCGTAACCGGTTCGGGGATAATCGCAATGGTTTTGTTTTGCCCGAAAGAGAAAGAACTGAAGAAAATCAGTAGAAATGTATAGAATAGTTTCATGAGCTGAGAATATTTATATGCAGAGAAGATTGTTTGTCATTCAGGTTGATCACGACGCTACGGATGGCTGAAAATTATAGCTGCAATGTAGTTTATTTTCCCGCCAACGGGAAAGAAATCAACTGCCATAAGCGCAGGCAATCCGGTTGGTATATTTTAATTTTCTAATCCCAGGATAATTTTTGCCAGCTGGATGGTTTCCGGATTACCCGTGTACTTACCTTTTTCGTCGGATAGTTTCACCACGGGGTTCCAGTTGTCTCCATCCGGAAGCGCATCCGTCATTTTGATGACGATGTTCATTGGTTTTAAACCCACATCGTTTGTGAAGTTGGTTCCAACGCCAAATGAAATACCAATCTTTCCCTTGCAATGCTTCACTATCTGTTCTATCTTTTCATAGTTCAGGTTGTCTGAAAAAATGATGGTCTTGGATAATGGGTCAATGCCGAAATGCCGGTAGTGGGCGATTGTTTTTTCTGCGAATTCGATGGGGTCTCCGCTGTCATGTCTTACCCCGTCAAACAGCTTACTGAACTTTTTATCGAATTGTTGAAAAAAAACGTCAGTTGTGTAAGTGTCTGAAAGTGCGATTCCCAGGTCGCCGCGATATATCTGGACCCAGTTTTCCAGGGCTAACTGGTTGGACATCTTGAAGCCATACTTGGCGGCGTGAAACATAAACCATTCATGCGCGTGAGTGCCGATAGGCTTCGTATTCCACAGCATAGCCAGGTGTACATTACTGGTGCCGGTAAAACAGTTGGCGCCATAATCTCGCAGGGCCTCGACGGTTATCTTCTGAACCTCGTAGGAATGTCTGCGTCGTGTACCGAAGTCTGCTATGGTGATACCCAGGTCCCTGTATTTTTCGATCTTGTCTTTTGCGGTGAGCGCAACTGCTTCATCGGATATCCGCTGCTGACCGGTCATTTCGTAATAAAGCGCGCATATCAGGTACATGATGGGTACTTCCCATAAAATAGTGCGGTACCAGAATCCTTCTATATGAACCGCTAATTCGGGGCCTTTTTGCTGTATACTGACTTCTTCCGGGTCGTATTGAAATCCCTGCAGGAAATCAAGATAGACGGGGTCCAGGTAAGCGCAATTCTTATACAGGAAAGCCTTTTCTTCTTTTGTTAGTTTTAGCTGTGCCAGTTCACGGATGGCTTTTTTTAGTTCCCCGGCGAACCCATCCGGAAAGCGATG